>JAGHYO010000387.1 GCA_017743605.1 Thermoflexus sp.
GCCCGGGACGGTCATCTGGCTTCCCGCCCTTCCTGACCCCGACGCGCTCCAGCGCATTTCTTGGTGGGGCATGGAGGAGCTGGGCGTCGAGTGGGGGGAGGCGGTCCAATTGCGGGATTCGCTCTGGCTCTGCCCGCTCTTAGTCCGGCGAGGGGTGGAGCGGGTGGAGCGCGTCATCTTAGGATCGCCAAGTTGGGAGCCAGGCATTTCCCAGCTTCTGGCGCTGGTTTCCGCCCCGCTGGTTTCCGCCCCTTTCCGGAATAGGCCGCGCTTTGCCTTGGCCGCCTTCTTGAAGCTGGGCTGGAGTGAGGGCGAGGGAGCGCGGGTCTTCGTGGTCTTCCCTCGCGACGCGGAGGGCCGGGTCTGGAAACTGCTGGAGCGGAGCGACATCCGAGAGCCCGTTCTGGTGGCCTGGGCTCGGGTGGAAAAGGTTGCGGCCAGTTCCCCCGCCCTGGCGGATTTGGGGATCTGAGGAGGGCCCATGGTGTCTCTCGTCATGGATGCCATCGTCTCCGTCTTGGCTCGCATCGTGTCCATCGCGGTGATCTTGATCTTGCTGGCCGTGACGGGGCTTCCGGCCCTGTTGCTGGCGTCCCTGTTCACGACGGTCGCCTCCCTGGTCCCCGAGACCGGCATCCCCTACATCACGGTCGGAGGCGACGCCTGGGCCTCCTTCCAGCCAGGCCCTGCGCCGCGGATCCTCATCGGCCCTCCCCTGGTGCTGTTGCTGGCCGTGGTCCACGCCGTGCTTTCGGCCATCGCCTCCGCCGCGGCGGAGGAGGGGGAGGACCGCTCCCGGTCCCTTCTGCGGTCGACGATCTCCGCCGCGCTCTCCCCCGTCTTCCTCGCGCTGGCCATGGCCCTCTCCAACGTCGCCGTGGCCGTCACGGCGGGGCTGGTCTCCCCGGCGCAACAGACGGTGAGCAGCGTGTGGAGCGACGCGGTTCTGTGGGGGCAGGCCGTTTTCGTCCTCTCCACGATGACCATGGTGTTGGTAACGGCCAACGTGGTCTCCTTTCAGACCGGCGTCGTGGCGGCCGTCGGGCTTCTGGTGTTCTGCGTCCTCTACGCCTTGATGGCCGGCCTGCTGGTGCTCTTCCGCCTCCTCTCCGTCCTCTACGGGGCGGCGCTCCACATCGTGGTGCTGATGGGGTTCGTGGCGGGGCCCGCCCAAGGGGCGGGGGAGTCCGGCTTGCGCTCGGGGATGATCCTCCGGGTGGTGGAGGCCATCTCGCGGACCGCCATCGTGCGCCTCTCCCTCCAAGTCGTCTTGACCGTCGCCGTCGCGCTGTCCATCGCGGGAGGCCTGGTCCAGAACACCCTCTGGGGCATGATGGACGCCTACTACGCCACCGCCCGGGGGCTCGGCCAGACCAACTACGGCCTCCTGAAGGCGACGGGCCAGACGGCGGAGGGGGTTTTCGCCGCGATCTACCCGCAGCGCCAGCCCCCGCGCCAGGCCCCAGAGGCATGCTCCCTCTCGGGCGGCGATGGGAGCTGCGACGCCCTGATCATGCGGGCGTCCCTCACGGGGCTGGTGAGCGGGCTCGTCTTCGTCGGCCTGCTCTTCCTCTTCTGGTCAGCCGTCCGGGAGGCCGTCCTCGGGGCCTGGGAGCAGGTCCGCGTCAGGGCTTCCCAGTGGCGGACGCGGCTGCGCGGGTGGATGTCGCCCGTGGCGGGCGGCCTGGGGGTTCTGGTCGGGCCAGCGCCCAAAGACGGAGGGGAGAAATGAAGCGTTGGGCTTGGGCCCTCCTCCGACGCTGGCTTCTGCGATCCCTCCTCGGGTCCGCCCTGGCGACCTTGGCGATGAAGGTGCTGGTCGTCCTGGCCACCGCGGCGGCGGCGACCGCACTCCTCGTCGCCATGCCGCTGGGGCTCTTCGGGAGCCTGGCCCCCCGCCATCGGGACTGCGGCTACACCGCCTTCCGGGCCGGCAGGGTGGAGTGCGCGGACGAGCAGGGGGTTCTGGAGGCGATGGCGGGCCGCGCGCCCAATCCCCAATACGCGGCGGGGGAGCTTCTGGGCCGGGACGCCCGGGGGATGTTGCCCGCCTACATCCCCATCGCGCCGCCGCCTGGGGCGGAGCCGGGCCGGCTGGATCAGCCGGGCGGCTACGGCCCCTACGACGTGCTGCGGACGATCCAAGAGCGAGAGTTCGCGGGGCTGGCGGCCTACTTCGCCGTGGCCCAGGTCACGGGTCCTCCCGCGGTGGCCTACGACCCCTTCCGAAAAGAGGGGCGCTGCGGCGATCGGGCCTGCGAGGCTTCCCCGCGCTCCTACATGTCCCAGGCGATGCTGAAATGCCTGCAAAGGCTGACGGGAGATCAAGCGGAGAGGATTTTCTTCCAGATGGAAGGCGAGGGGGCGGTCGCCCTGGCCTTCACCCATACGATCCAGTACTTGGAGGCGGTGAGCGCAAGCCCGCCGGCCTACGAGACGCGAAACGCCGACGCGGGCTTCCTCTGCGTGGGCTACCGGGTGGACAGCCGGCAGTTGCTTCGCGGCTACGAGACGGGGGATCCGCCCCAAGATTTGGCGCAGGAGATCGACCGCCTCCTGGCGGAGGAGGCGGGCAGGAGCCTGGTGAACGCCATCGACCAGGCGACGGCGGCGGACATCCTTGCCGGCCTCCTGGAGTTGTTCCGGCTCGTTCGTCCGATTCAGGACTACCGCGTGGAGAATCCGCGTTTGGACGTCGCCGTCGCCGCGCGGGTCCGCGCGCGGGAGGCGATCTTCTTCCCCA
>JAGHYO010000388.1 GCA_017743605.1 Thermoflexus sp.
ATTTCCTCTTCGGTGGCACCCACGTCTCGGGTGGCGGCGGAGATGCTGTAGAGGAAGGCACAGGTGGCGGCCCCCTGGCCCAACCCCTCCCGGGCGTACTCGCCGCCCAGCTTCCGCTCGATCTCCCCCGCCCGTTGCAGGATGTCGCCCGTGACGATGGCATCCCAGCCGCTATCCAGGAGCCGCACCACCTCCCCGCGGATGTGGCGATCGGAGAGGTCCACATGGTGGGGCTGGATGAGGAGGGCCGAACCAGGGCGCTGGCTCCAGAGCCGACGCAGGACCAGGGCCAGAAGGCGCAGGGCGCCGCGGGTGCGATGGAACTGGCGATGGGGCCCCCAGCGCTCGTAGAGGAGGTCTATCAGTTCCGGGTGGAAGGGGTAGGCGCTCAGCATCCGCTCCTTGTAGTCGGGGGAGCGCAGCCGGTCGGGGAAGAAGCGGGAGTACTCGTCGTAGTAGTCCCGCAGGGTGTCCACGGCCCGGCGGTGGTCCCGTTCGCCGCCGACGGAGCGGAAGAGGCGCCGCCGCAGGACGCCGAAGACCTCGTCCTGGGCCACGGGCGTCTCCACCAGTTCCACCCGTCCCAGGACCTTTTTGGCGTACTGGAAGAGCCGTTCGGCAGCCTCCCGGTCCTCCGCGGCCACCTCCAAGGAGGAGGCGGGGAGCGCCAGGACCAGAACGCATTGGGGGACAGCGCTCACGGCGGCGGTGAGTTCGCCCAGGAAGGCGCCGGTCTGCTCGGTCAGGTTGCTGTCGCCGACTTTCACCGCGCGGGCCTTGAGCAGGTATTCCAGGACCTCGTCCATCAGGATGAGGGCGGGGCGGAAGCGGTGGAGGAGTTCGGTCAGACGGGCGCCGCCGGGGGCGGTGCGGGTCTCGTCAGCGCCGGACAGCATCTCGTAGGCGGGACGACCGCCCAACTGGACGGCCAGTTCGCCCCAGAGGGTCCGCACGGTCAGGCCGTCCTCCGTCCGCCGCTCCCGAACGTCCAGCCCCCGGCCGTCCAGGACGGCGACGCGGATGTCCGGGGGAAGGGTGCGCAGGTTCAACCGTTCCAGGATGGGTCGGAGCGACTCGTGGTCGCTCAGGAGCTCCGGCGAGCGGGCGATGTGATAGAGGGCGGTCATGGTGTGGGTCTTGCCGCCGCCGAAGGGGGTCTCCAGGCGCAGGACGGGCGCGCCGCGCTCCAGGCCGGCCAGCCGTCCCACCACCCGCTCCAGCAGGTCGGAGAGGGCGCGGGTCATGTAGGTGCGGGTGAAGAACCGCTCCGGGTCGGTGTAGTCCTGGTCCTCCGAGCCCTGCATCACGTGGTGCAGGCTGATGGCGAAGAGGGAGGGGTCGGGGTCCCGGGAGAAGACGTCCGGATGGGGTTCGCAGACCTCCCAAACCCGTTTCGCGCTCTGTGCCATATCCGTTCACCTCCTGAAAAATGACCACTGACCAATGTTCCTTCGCAGTTTCAAAACAGGCGGTGCTGGCGGGCGGTGGCCTGGAGGTCCCCCGGCCTGGCGCAGGAGGCTGCGCTTGCTGCCCAGGAGTTGGGCCAGGACGGCGGCCTCTTCGCCCACTGCACTGCCGTTCTGCTCCTGTTCTATCTCCAGGAGAGCCTGCGCCGTCCGCCAGAGGGGGTGGTCCTCGGAGAGGACGCCGGTCTGCCCCAGCAGGTCCGCCAGTGCCTCCACCTGCCCTTTCCGCCAGAGGTAGAGGGCCAGGTGGACCTGGTCTATCTCCGGCAACTGGGTCAGGGCCCCGTCCTCCAGCGCCTTCTGCAGGGAGCGGAGGCAGACCTCCTGCCGCAGCCGTTCGGCGTAGGTGGGGAGTTGGACGGTGTCCCCCCGGCGCGTCACCAGGTGGTGCTGGGTTACCAGCGGGTCCAATTCCGCGCCCACGCTCTTGGCCAGTTTGTTCGCTTCGTCAAAGGAGATGTCCTCCCCGCCGTAGGCCCAGCGGTAGAGGACGTAGAAGCGGGTGGGCTCGTCCAGCCAGGACAGCCCCAACTGTTCCAGGGCGAAGGCGGTGACGATGGAGCGGGCTTCGTCCAGCAGATCGCTCACGGCGACCTCCCGGCCGTCGGGGCGCATCACCTTGCGGTATCGGCCGAAGACGCCCACCGCCGGGCCAATCGCCGAGATGAAGAAGTCCGCCCCGCGGATGCCGGCATTCCAGAACTCCGCGAGGCGCTCCGGGATGACCCGCTCCAGCTCCGCCCGCACCGACCCATACCAGCCGACTGGCGCGTTCTCCGGACGGCGGCGGCAGGCCATCAGAATCGTGCTCTGGATGGCGCCCTTGCCCCGCTGATGGGTGGAGGCCTCCATCTCGGTGTGGACGGGAAAGGACGCCGTCGGGTAAAGCCCGGCGTCCAGGAGGCTCTGAATGAGCCGCTCCCACGCTTCGGTGGAGCGATGGGTGAACATCACCACGGCCATCCCGTCGGGCTTGAGCACGCGATGGATCTCCGCAAAGGACTTCTGCATCAGCCGCTGGTAGTGGGCCTGGGCGATCTGCTCGCCCCTCCTGCCCCCGCCGAAGCGGGCGGGGTTCACCACGGCCTCCTCGTCTTTGGGCGTCAGCGTCCACTGGAAGGCTTCAGGATAGAGGTCGCCCACGGTGCGCCGCAGCCAGACGTAGAAGAAGTCGGAGAGGTCGGCGTAGGGGACGTTGTCGGCGTAGGGCGGGTCCACGACGACGGCGTCAAAGTGCCGGTCCGGGAAGGGCAGAGCGGCGGCGGAGCCGAGATG
>JAGHYO010000389.1 GCA_017743605.1 Thermoflexus sp.
CCCTCCGGCGCGTGCCAGGATTTGTGTGGGGACCTCTCTTCAGATCCCATTCCGGAGGGAACGCCATGAGCGCCTTCTGGGTCATTATCATCGGCATCCTGGTCCAGCTGCTCGTCTGGAACCTCTACGCCAAGCGGGTCGACCGGGAGATCATCCAGTCCGACCCGAAGCGGGCGACCCCGGCCCGCATGTATATGGACGGCGTGGATTTCGTCCCCACCAGCCGCAACATCCTCATTGGCTATCACTTCAAGTCCATCGCCGCGGCGGGGCCCATCGTGGGGACGATCACGGCGGCCGGGCTGTGGGGCTGGCTCCCCGCCCTCCTCTGGCTGCTCCTGGGGGTGTCCTTCATCGGGTGGGCCAGCGACTACAGCGCCATCATGCTCTCCGTGCGCAACGACGGCAACTCCCTGAGCGCCGTGGCCTATCGTCTGATCAGCCCCCGCACCCGCACCCTCCTCTTCGTGTTCATCTTCTTCTACCTGCTGCTGGTCGCCGGGGCCTTCGTGAACCTGATCGCTCAGGTCCTCCTGAACCCTGTGGTTCCCCTGGGCATCATCACCCTGGCCCTGATGGGGCTGCTGATGGGTCAGATGCTCTATCGTTGGAAGATGGACCTGGTGACGGTCACCGCCATCACCCTGATCATCACCCTGGTGGCCATGGGGATCGGGCCGCTGGGTCTGCAGCAGGTAAAGGAGGGGGATCAGGTCAAGACGATCCAGGGGCCAGTGGGTCAGATCTTTCTCGGCCTCAATCAGGCGATCGGCACACAACCGCTTTATCAATACTTCGATCCTACAGCCCAGCAGTTCAAGGGAGGCACTGCGAGCGTAACACCAGCTTACATCTTCTGGATGTTGTTCACGTTTGTTTTCTGCTATCTGGGGGCCAACCTGCCGATCTGGCGCTTCGCGCAGCCGGTGAACTACCTGGGGTTCTGGATCACTGCGATCGTGATCGTGCTCTCGTATGTGGGAGGCATCGTCGGATTCTTCACCAACCCCAACGCGGTTTCATTTAAGCTGCCTGCAACCACGGGCTTCTTCGCTCCCAACCGTGTGGACCTGCAGCCCATCTGGCCGATGCTCTTCGTGACCATCGCCTGCGGCGCGATCTCCGGCTGGCACGCCCTCTTCGGCTCGGTGGGCACGGCCCGGCAGCTGGAGTATGAGACCGACGCCCTGCCGGTGGGCGGCGGGGCCATGCTCTTCGGCGAGAACACCCTGGGTCTGCTCTCCCTCATCGCGATCTCCATCGCCGGGAAGGGCGCGGGGGCCGCGGCCTTCGCCAACGGCGTGGGGACGCTGCTCTCCCAGATCTTCGGGCCCGGCTTCACGCCTTATGGGACGGCCCTGGGCTTCGCAGCCTTCGTGGTCATCGTCATCACCGTGGTCCAGCTGGTCTTCCGGCTGATGCGGGTCACCCTGGGGGAGTGGTTGGGGGAGGCCCAGCCGGTCTTCAAGAACCCCCATGTGGCCAGCCTGATCTCCATGGCCCTGGCGGCCTTCCTGGTGCTCACCGGGACCTGGATCTACCTCTGGCAGCTGTTCGGCGCGGCCAACCAGCTGATGGCCGCCCTGGCCCTGCTCATCGTCACCGTCTGGCTGGTCTCGGAGCGGCGGCCGGCCTGGTATGCCGGGGTGCCTGGGGTCTTCATGTATGTCACCACCATGGCCGCGATCCTGGTCACCCTGTGGAACCAGCGCCTCGCCCTTCAGACCTCCATCGCCAATAATCAGCCTGTGGCGATCGTGGGCTCGGCGGTGATGCTGATCCTGGCCGCCCTGCTCTTCCTCGCCGCCGCTTTCATCGCCTACGAGAGCTGGCAGGCTTTCAACCGCTGGCGGGCCGCTCCGGCGCGCCCGGCCCCGGTCGGCGGGGGTGGGGAATAAGGCCCCGGCGTGTCCACAAAAAAGCGGGGGGCGCCCGTCGGGCGCCCCCCGGTATGTTTTTCGCAGGCCTCAGAGAGGCCTCTATTCGGAACTCCGCGATCTGCTCTCCCCTACGCCCGGAACCCGAAATACACCCAGATCAGTATCCCCACCAGCAGAAGCGCCAGGGGCCAGGGATAGGCGAAGAGCACCGCGTAGAGCCGCGAGTCGAACTTCAGGTGCATGAAATACATCAGGATGAGGAGCCCCTTGGCGATGGCGAACCCCAGCAGGAAGGGCAGCTGGGGCACCGGCAGACTAATGACGCTCACCTCCAGGATCGTGAGGACGATCAACACGATCCCCACCAGGACGTAGTTCGGATGCCGATGGGCCTTGGCCCCCACGGTCCCTTCCGGTCGATCGGTGCTCACGGAAGTCCCACCCACGGCCGATCCTCCCTTAGCGCATGAGATACACCACCATGAAGATCGCTACCCACACCAGGTCCACGAAGTGCCAGTAAAGCCCCACCGTCTCCACCAGGACATCGTTTTGCGGCGAGAGGCGGCGGCGCAGCCCCAGGGCCACGCTCAGGATCCAGATCACCCCCACCGCCACGTGGGCGGCATGGAAGCCGGTGACCGTGTAGTAGGCGGAGCCGAAGACGTTGACGCTGGGGGTGAGGCCTTCATGGAGATGCTGGTTGTATTCCACCGCCTTCAGGATCAGGAAGCAGATCCCCAGCCAGGCGGTGGTGAGCAGCCAGGCGATGGAGGCTCGCCGGTTGCCGTCCCGCAAGTGGGCCAGGGCCAGCACCATGGCCACGCTGCTGGTGAGCAGGATCATCGTGTTGA
>JAGHYO010000390.1 GCA_017743605.1 Thermoflexus sp.
CTGGCCGGCCCCTCCAGTTCACCATGATCTCGGTGATCTGAGGCTCCCGGAGCAGCGGCTCCAGGGGCCCCAGCCCCACCGTTTCGTCCAGGATGAGGTTGACGATCTCGGACTGCAGGGTGGGGGAGAGGACCTCCCCTTCCTCCCGGATCATCTGGGCGAGCATCGCCTCCAGGCGCGCCCGGAGGATGGGGCGGGGCAGCTGGAGCAGGGCCCCCAGGTCTCCCTCCTCCATCAGGCGGCGGCGGTAATGCTTCGCCAGCGCCCGCAGGGAGCTGCGCTCCTCCGTCCGCGCCCCATCCCCGCGCCGGGACGCCTCCAGTCGCTCCAGGATCGCCATCGGATTCCTCCTCTACAGATCGCAGGATAAAGCTTTCGAGAGGCCAGCAGGCTTCTTCCCCCGCGCCAAAAGGACCCCGGAAAAGGAGCCCACACCTTCCATCGGGTGTGTCCCAAAATCGTAGGACAACTGCGAGCAGTTGTCCTACAAAGCGGCCAGGCCCGACAAAATTGGGACACACCCCCTTCCATCCGTGAAGGGACGCCAGCCTCCCATTTCAGCGCGTGACCGTCAAAGAATAAGAGGCCGCGCTGAGCCCACTGTATCGATAGACCAGCACGTAGAACCGGCCGAGATGGGCGGCATCGACCGGATAAACGATCTGCTCATTGACCCCCGCGCCAGTTCGATTGGACCAGGCCGTCCATCGCACGCCCACATCCGACTCATGCTGAAGATACAGATCCAGATCCACTCCAGATGGCACCTGGAGCGTTAAGGTGATAGGCCCCGTCGTATCTATATAAAACTGGAAGAAATCATACTGATCGGCCGGATCATTGGCATACCCCTGAACCGTGGACGGAACCTGGATGCAATTGGCCTGGCTGCGCGTGTTATTGGGCTCGATTTCGATAGTGACCGGCGGGCAGTAATTCCGCAGGACCAGGGGGAGGGCGATCACAGCGGGGCGAACGCGAACAGTTCCCGTGGCTGCGCCGATATTCCCCGCCGCATCCTCCACCCGGGCGGTGAAGGTGTAGACCAGGGTCTGGGTGAAATAGAAAACCGGCGCGGAGAAGATTCGCGAAACCGCGATGGATCCCAGCGGGGATGTGGTGCTGGTCAGAAAATCGGTCCAGCCGGCACATCCATCACATGTGTAGGCAACCGTGTAAGAGACGATCCCGCTGTGGTTATCGCTGGCCGTCATCGTAACCGGAAACGTGCGATACGCCGTGGACGGAAGATCCAGAGAGACCGAGGGCGGCGTGTTGTCCACTTTGAACGGCCCGATCTGGGAGGTCGCCGACCGGCGGTTCCCCCATCCATCTTGGGTTCCCAGGGTGACCGCGTAGATCCCGGATCCCACTGGGAAGGTCACAGCCGTGGTGCGGGTCAGCTGGCTGTCGGAGGCATCTCCGGAAAGCTGCACCTCATACCACACGCCCGCATTGTCGGAGACGGCGGTCCATGTGATGGGGAGACCATCCGGGAGCCGCGTCCAGGTATCGGTAGGGACACGACTGAACAGCGGGGGGACCTCCGGGGCCCGGGTGTCCACGCCGACGGCCCGGGTCACGGTGGAGGAGTTGCCCACCCCATCCGTAGCCGTCACCCGCAAGGTGTAGGTGACCCAGTCCCGGTCTGGAGGGAGGCTCCACAAGGCCTGCCAGGTCGAACCATCCCAGATTGCCAGGGATTCGGTGTCGGTCAGCACGCGGATCTCCTGAACCCCGGAGGCATCCGAAGCGGTTCCTGAGATCACCACCGGGGTGGGGAGCTGAGCCTGGGTGAAGATCGCTCCGGCGATCGGCGAGATCCATGTGATCGCCGGACCCCGCCGATCGATCACCGGTTCGCGGGTGATCCAGGAAGCATTCCCCAGAAAATCCGTGGCGGTGATCCGCAGCGTTTGGGTGACCCGATCGCTGGCGGGCAGCGGCCAGCTGGCGGCCCAGCCCCCGGCAACCGGATCGAAAGCGGCTTCAGTCTCGGTGGCCGTCAGGACGCGCACGGACCGGACGCCGGAGCCGGGGATGCGGCTGTCCCCCACCTGGGCGGTATCCGTGACGGTTCCGGTCAGCGTCAGCGGCGAGGGATGGATGGTTGTAATCAGATGGGGAAGGGAGGATTCCAGGGTCACCGTAGGAGGGCTCACATCCGGCAGAACATCCAGCGCGACCTGAGCCAGCCCCAGCGCGCCGCTTTCCGCGGTGAAGACAACTGTGTAAAGCGCGAGGGGATCCGTCGGTTGGGCCGTGTAGGTGAAGGCGAAAACGGCCGGCGACGTTGAGGCCGTAAGGGAGCGGGGAACGGTCCATTCAAAGGCGGGGCCTGCGGTCAGGGTGAGCATCGGAGTTCCTGAGAGTTCCACAGTGAATGTAAGCAGGCCAGCCTCGGCGAACCAGATCACCCGGGTGATCGCGCCGCCGGGCATGGTGTCGGAGATGCGCAACGGCGACGCGGCAGTGGCCGTGATCGCTTCAAACGAGGGATCTGCCGGCTGACCGTGGACGGACGCCGAGCCCAGGGCCATCCATCCCAGAAACAGAAGGACCCCCAGGGCCACCAGGCCCAGCAATCGATTCCAACGCCGAGAGTCGGACATCCCTCACCTCCTCTAACCTGGTCTCGGAATTTCCAACGTCAAGGGTTTTGTGGCGGAGTAGGATTCGTTGGTGGCGGAGGAGGATTCGCTGGTGGCGGAGAGCCACCCGACTCCGGCCC
>JAGHYO010000391.1 GCA_017743605.1 Thermoflexus sp.
GGCCGTCCTTGATTTTACACGGAGCCTTCCCCTTCGGTCAAGCGCCGGCGCGCGCAGCAGCCAGGGCCTTCAGGAGCTCCTCGTGGATGCGACCGTTGGTGGCCACAATGTCCGTGGCCAGGGGAGGCA
Source organism: Thermoflexus sp. (assembly GCA_017743605.1). GTDB lineage: Bacteria > Chloroflexota > Anaerolineae > Thermoflexales > Thermoflexaceae > Thermoflexus. The sequence continues at coordinate 130 of JAGHYO010000391.1, forward strand.
ACGGGTCCCCGGTGGGGGTGGTCACCCGCCCTCCCGCCTCCTCCACCAGCAGAGCCCCGGCGGCCAGGTCCCACGGGCTCAGCCGGAACTCCCAGTATCCGTCCAGTCGCCCTGCCGCCACCGCCGCCAGATCCAGGGCGGCGGAGCCAACCCGCAACACCCCATGGCAGCGTTTGAGCAGGGCGACGAACTCCCGGGTGTTGTCGAAGGGCGACTCCTGCCGGTCATAGGGGAACCCGGTCACCAGCAACGCCGCCTCCAGCCGGGAGGTCCGGCTGACCCGGATGGGCCGTCCGTTCAGGAAGGCCCCCTCCCCTCGCCGGGCGGCGAACAGCTCGTCCCGCATCACGTCGTAAACCACGCCCAGCACCCGCTGCCCTTCATGGAGCAACGCGATGGAAACCGAGAAAACCGGGAACCCGTGGGCGAAGTTCGTGGTCCCATCCAGCGGATCCACCACCCAGAGCCAGGGAGAGTCCTGGGGGATCTCCCCGCTCTCTTCGGACAGCAGGTGATGGTCCGGGAACGCCTCGCGGATGCGGGAGATCAGAACCCGCTCAGCGGCGAGGTCCGCTTCGGTCACGAGATCGATCTCCCCCTTGTAAATGATCTCCAGGCCGCGCCGGAAGTGCCAGCGGAGGACCCGGCCGGCCTCCACAGCGGCTTCTACGGCCACCTGATAGGCATGATGAAGGGTGACGGTGAAGGCGTCCATGTGTGCCTCCTTCCGGAAATGTCCCTCCGTTCGAGGCCCGAGGGAGCTCTCTTCGCGTTCCCTGTGAAGGAGCCCACGAGGATTATAATTGCAGGCGTCCCCGCCATCAGGGCCTTCGCCGGGATCGCGGGACGGAAACGGGTTCTGGGGGACAAAGGGGCCTGGCGCTCCGGCGCGCGGACGCCGAGGAACGGAGGATCGGTTGCAGGCGCGGCTTCGTTCTTTCCCGATGCAGAGAATGGGAATGCTGGCCCTGGGCCTGGCGATGGCCTGGGCGCTGGGATGGGGGATCGCCACCGAGGGGCCGATCCTGGCGCTGGGAGGGCTGCTTGGCGCCTTCCTGGTCCTGGGCGTCCTGAGCTCCATCGACCTGGCCTTCTTCCTGGTTTTCGCGGTGATCTTCCTGCTCCCCTTCGCCACCTTCCCGGTCCGCCTGGGCTTCACCCCCACCTGGCTGGACCTGGCGGTCATGGGCTGGTTGGTGGGCGGGCTGGCCTGGTGGGCCGCCGGGCGGACGGCGGCCATGCGGGGGACGGCCCTGGCCTTCCCCGTGCTGGTCTTCTTAGGAACCACGCTGGTGACCTTTTTAGCGGGGCTGGGCCATGCGCCCCTGACCCAGACGGTGGCCCGACGGTTCGCGGAGTTCCTGCTTTCCATTGCCTCGTTTTTCTGGGTAGTTACCCTCGTCCAGGATGTGGCACGGCTGACCCGGCTGATCCGATGGATCCTCGGGCTGGGATTCCTGGCGGCCCTCGTGGCGGTCGTCCTCTATGCGCTCCCCGATGCCCGGGCGGAGGATTGGCTGCTGCGGCTGCGGCCGCTGGGCTACTATCCGGAGGGCGGCCCGGTCCTGCGCTACATCCTGGATGATCCGCAGCAGCCGGAGCGGGCCATCGGGACGGCGGTGGACCCCAACCTGCTGGGGGCGACGCTGTCTACCCTGATCGCCCTGGCCTTCCCGCAGGCCTTCGCCCGGCGGCCGGTGTGGCCCCGGCCGCTCCTCTTGATGTTCCTGGGGACGATGGCCGTGGCGCTGTTGCTGACGTTCTCCCGGGGCTCGTTCATCGGGGCGGCGGCGGCTCTCCTGGCCCTCAGCCTCCTGCGCTACCGCCGTGCGCTCCCGTTCCTGCTCATCCTCCTGGTGGGAGTGCTGTTGCTTCCCGCAACCCGGGACTACACGCTGCATCTTCTGGCCGGGTTGCGAGGGGAAGACCTGGCCACCCGCATGCGGTTCGGGGAGTATCGGGATGCTCTTACCCTGATCTCCCGCTATCCGCTGTTCGGCGTCGGGTTCGCCGGGGTGCCGGATGTGGATCTCTACATCAAGGTGGCCAGCATTTACCTGCTGGTGGCGGTGCAGATGGGGCTGGTCGGGCTGGGGATTTTCCTGCTGGTCATCGGGGTGCTGTTCGTCGCCGCCTGGAGGGCCCGGCGGGCGGTCCGGCGTCGGCCCGAGCTGGAGCCGCTCTGGCTCGGCCTCCACGGGGCGGTGCTCGCCGCGCTGGTCAGCGGGATCTTCGATCATCACTTCGTGAACTTCGATTTCCACCACATGGTGCAGTGGTTCTGGCTGATGATCGGCCTCGCCATGGCCGCCACCCGGATGGCCCAGCAAGAAGCCGGAGGGAGCCCTCCGGGCGAAGGATCCGGAGCATCCTCCGGGGGATAGATATGGAAGGGATCCAGGCGCTGATGCGCGGGCTGACGGAGGCCTCCGCCTCCCTGTTCTACCATCTCCTCGTGGGCTTGGCCCTGGAGGGCCTGCTCCTGATGGCCCTGGACCTCCGACGCCGGGCCGATGGGGATAGGATCGCCGATCGTCTGGCGGTGGCCGCTGGCCTGGGCCTGATAGGCCGCCTGATCCTGTTCGGGGC
>JAGHYO010000392.1 GCA_017743605.1 Thermoflexus sp.
CCCGCATGAAGGGGGCGATCAGATCGATGACCTTGAGGCCGGTCTCGAAGACCTCGATCTGTGTGGATTGCTCCTCCAGGGAAGGCGGGGGCTGGTGGATGGGCCGGTATTCCGTGGCGTGGACAGGGCCCTTGTCGTCGATGGGCTCCCCGAGCACGTTGAACACCCGGCCCAGGGTGGCCTCCCCGACCGGGACCGTGATGGGGGCTCCGGTATCATAGGCCACCATGCCCCGGCGCAGACCATCCGTGGTGTCCATGGCGATACAGCGCACCACACCGCCGCTCAGGTGCTGCTGCACCTCCAGCACCAGCCGGTGCCCGTCCCGGGGGATCTCGATCGCGTTATAGATATCGGGGAGCTCCTCGGGCGGGAACTCCACATCCACCACGTTCCCCATGATCTGCACGATCCGACCCACAGAGCCCTTGGCCATCCGTGTCCACCTCCTGAATTCAGATTCTGAGGCTCAGAGCAGGATGTTGAAACGTCCTTTCCGAGACGTTTTCCACGCGCCGAATCTGCGGAACAGGCCGCTTCAGCGGCCTGCGGGGGTGCGGACCCGCGCCTGGATCTGGGCGCGGGCGGCCTGGCGCATCGCCTCCGCGCCTCCCGCGATGTCCAGCATCTCGCTGGTGATGGACTGCTGGCGAGCTTTGTTGTAGCTTAAGGTCAGGGTGTAAATCAGGTTCTCCGCGTTCTCAGTCGCGTTGCGCATGGCTACCATGCGCGCGGAATGCTCGCTGGCCAAGCTTTCCAGAACCGCTTGATAGAGCTGGAGCTCCACAAAACGAGGCAGGATCACCTCTAACAACTGAGCCGGGTCCGGTTCGTAGATAAACGTCTTGTTGGCCACCGCCCGGGTGTCCAGCCGCTCCACGGCCTCCGGGACCGCCGGTTCGTAGGCACCGGTGAGGCGGAGGGGAAGCAGCCGGCGGACACGGGGGCGCTGGACCATGGTGTTGATGAAATCCGTATAGGCGACATAGACCTCATCGACGCTCCCCTTTAGGAACTCTTCCATCGCCAGGCGGGCGATGGGCCGCACGTCCGCAAAACGCGGCCAACGGGGCATAGGGGAGAAATCCGCAATCAAGGCTCCCCGCACCCGCGCCACGGCGTCCCGCCCCTTGCGGCCCACCGTCAGGAAGGCCACGGGGGCGCGGCTCACTGCGGCGAACCGGAAAGCCAGACGGATGATGTTGTCGTTGTAAGCGCCGCACAGCCCGCGATCCGCGGTGATCAGAACCAGCAGCACCCGATGGACCGACCGGACCTCCAGCAGGGGATGCAGAAGGGCGCTGGCCTCCGCCTGATGGGCGAGATGGACCAGGACCTCCCAGGCCTTCTGGGAATAGGGGCGAGAGGCCAGCGTCATCTCCTGGGCCCGCCGCATCTTGGAGGCCGATACCGCCTCCATCGCCCGGGTGATCTGGGAGATGCTCCGCACGGTTCGAATGCGACGCCGCAATTCCCGAAGGGTAGGCACGACCGCATCCTCCTGTTCAGCCTGCGGATGAAATCGCCTGCCAGCATTCGAGGACGGAGGGGAGGGGTTCCTGCCACAGCCACTCCGCCCGGATCCGGAACCCCGGCACCGCCTCCGAAACCACCCAGCCCTCATGGATCTCCTCCGGCTCATATCCCCTCCCCCGCCGCTCCACGACCACCACCTGCCCCTCCACATCCACCAGCCACAGCTCCCCCACCCCCGCCTCCCGATACAGCCGCCGCTTCTCCCCCAAATCATAGTCCCGCGTCGACTCCGAAAGCACCTCCACCACGAGGTCCGGAGGCCCTTCCACTTCCTTCGGGCCGATCCGTTGTTCATCTCGCACCACCATCACATCGGGGGCGAGCCGTCGCTCCCTCCACCGGAACACCGCGTTGCCTCCCAGCACCCGGCCCATCCGGTGGGCATCCGCATAGAGCTTCAAGAGAGTGGCAAGGAAAAGCTGGCGTTCCTCATGCCGAACGGTCGCCGGCGAGTGCACAATCATCACCCCGTCGAGGTATTCCGCCTTGAGATCCTCGTCGGCCAGGGACTCGAACTCCGCCTCGCTCACCCCATACAGGCGAAGCAGGTAGGGATGATCGCTTCGCACTTCAAGCGAACGCAGGGCCTGCATCGCCGCTCCCCCGCATCAGCGCCCAGCATCCGAGGACGGAGGGGAGGGGTTCCTGCCACAGCCACTCCGCCCGGATCCGGAACCCCGGCACCGCCTCCGAAACCACCCAGCCCTCATGGATCTCCTCCGGCTCATATCCCCTCCCCCGCCGCTCCACGACCACCACCTGCCCCTCCACATCCACCAGCCACAGCTCCCCCACCCCCGCCTCCCGATACAGCCGCCGCTTCTCCCCCAAATCATAGTCCCGCGTCGACTCCGAAAGCACCTCCACCACGAGGTCCGGAGGCCCTTCCACTTCCTTCGGGCCGATCCGTTGTTCATCTCGCACCACCATCACATCGGGGGCGAGCCGTCGCTCCCTCCACCGGAACACCGCGTTGCCTCCCAGCACCCGGCCCATCCGGTGGGCATCCGCATAGAGCTTCAAGAGAGTGGCAAGGAAAAGCTGGCGTTCCTCATGCCGAACGGTCGCCGGCGAGTGCACAATCATCACCCCGTCGAGGTATTCCGCCTTGAGATCCTCGTCGGCCAGGGACTCGAACTCCGCCTCGCTCACCCCATACAGGCGAAGCAGGTAGGGATG
>JAGHYO010000393.1 GCA_017743605.1 Thermoflexus sp.
GCCCACCCCGGGGGAAAGCCAATGGCCGTGGAGCCCACCCCTTCCCTGCCGCCCTTCCTGCCGGAACTGGGGCGCGCCTCTTCTCCCTCGCGGCCGGTGTTCTGGGATGCCCGGCGGGCGGCGACGGACCCGAACGCCGCGGCGGTGGCCCGGGAGCCGATCGCGCGATGGGTGGAGGCCCCGGAACGGGCCGCGCATCCCCTTCCGGCCCACCCGACCCTGGTGACAGCAGACAGCCGCTTCCACACCCCATCTTTCATCGACTCCCCGGCGGCCAAAGGGGCATCGGTGTGCGGGTGCGGGCGCGCGGCGACCGGGTCCGCTTCCGCCCGCGGCCGGAGGCCAAGGGGCCAGCCCGGGGCCTCCCCACCGGGAGGGGAAGCGGTTGGCCCTGAATGACCCCACCCCCCGGCCTCTTCCGGACGAGGAGGGGACCGCCTGTCCCGGGCGCGCTGGGGAGGTTCACCGGCTGGCGCAGCGGGGGCTCCGCGGTGGCCGATGCATCGTTGTCCCTGCGCCCGCATCCGGATCGGGGTCACCACGTCGGAGGAGGCGCGCGTCGATCCGTGGCCGCTCTGGCAGGCTCGATTTGGCCCTTGCTGGGGGAGCGGCTCCTGCGGGAGGGGGTCCGGGCGTGCTGCCAGGGTGCCCGCCCGGCGCACGGCCACCGGTTCCTGAAGCCGCATCTCCGGGGCACGGCGCATCCGACGCCGGAGGGGGAGAATGCGGAACCGTGGGGGCGGATCGTCCGGGTGGCCGCCTTCCCGATCGGATGGGGCTGGGAGTTGGCGCAGGCACTCCCCCAGCCACAGGAGCGACGCGGCACCAGCGGCAGGAAGGGAGGGAGGGCGTGAAGGAAGTCTCCGCCAGCAGGTGGCCCTCAGCGGTGGAGACTTCGCCTCCGGGAATGACCTCTGCTCCGTGGGCCGGGACCAAATCCCGGGCTTCCAGCCTGCCTCGAACCTCGTCGCGATCGGTGATCGCAATCCCATCCAGTCCCGCCTCCGCGGCTCGCCTCAGAACCGCCTCAACATTGCAGGGGCCATCCCAACAACAGATGGCGTAAATGTGCGAATCTGCTGATCCCCTGCTATACTCCTGGCAGTGTTTTTCGGATCTGAACTTGCTGCGTCAGTGTTGTTCGCAGTTGAACGCCGTTTTGCGAACTTGTTGGCACGATTCGGCGATCAGGCGACAGCCACTTTGAGGTGGACGTCACCTGATTGGCTGATTTTTGCCACAAAGAGCATGCGAGGAGGATCGTTTCTAATGAGTAGAAATGCGATGCGCAACGGGGGCAGACACGCAACGATTTTCCTATCTGGTTTCCTGATAGGGACGGCGGATGTGATTCCCGGCGTTTCGGGCGGCACCGTGGCCTTCGTCTTGGGAATCTATGAGGAACTGATTGATGCCATCCGCGCGGCGATCCCATTTCTGCGCCGGATGGTTTCGCTGCGCTGGCGGGAGGCGCTGGAGGAGTTGCCCTGGCGCTTCCTGCTAACGCTGGTCGCGGGAATCGGGACCGCGGTGTTGAGCATGGCCCGATTGCTGCACTGGGCGCTGGAAACGTATCCGGTCTACGTGTACGCCCTCTTTTTCGGGCTGATCGTCGCTTCCGTCTACGTGGTCCGCACTCGGGTCCGGCAGTGGGGACCGCTGACGTTGCTGGTGACCGCGCTTTTTGCAGCGGGCGCCTACGTGCTGGTAGGGTTGCGGCCTGTGCAGACACCGGAGGCTCTCTGGTTTATCTTTCTAAGCGGGATGATCGCCATCTGCGCGATGATCCTGCCGGGCATCTCGGGCGCGTTCATCCTGGTGCTGCTTGGAAAGTATCACTATCTCTTGGGCGCGCTGATCCGTTTCGATCTCGTCACCATCGTGGTTTTCATCGCGGGCGCGGCGGTGGGCATCGTCTCTTTCGCCCATATCCTGCGCTGGCTGTTAGATCACTATCACGACCTGACCGTCGCCGCATTGGTCGGTTTTATGCTCGGTGCGCTGCGGGAACTCTGGCCCTGGAAATCGGTCCGACTGGTGGATGATGTTCCGGCGGAGAGGGTGTTTTTCTTCCCCACCGCGCTGACCAGCGAGGTGGCACTGGCACTGGGGCTGATGGCGTTGGGATCGGCAGCGGTCATCATCCTTGAAAGGATGGTGGAACGCCGCAAGCAGCGAGGGAGCCTTCCCGCCGTGGCCACCGCCGCATTCGTGCCGGAGAGCGGCAATGGAGGTCCTGTCTCGACGGATCGAGGCCGACGGCCCTGAGGCGCTACCCTCAAACCGTGACAAACCGTTCTGCATCACCGAGAGTCGGCGCAATGCAGACATCAACCTGCGTCGGTCATGGGTTTCACCCTGTGTGGACGAAATAAATCACGATGTGCCGCAGAACGGCTACAGCGCGGAGGCGGAGGACCGGAGAAGTGGACGGACGATGGCCTCAAGGGGCGCCAGGGTCTGTCCCCAGTCGTAACGGGCGACGGCCAGGCGGCGCGCCGCCTCCCCCAGCTGCCGGCGGCGGGCTTCATCCTCCGCCAGAGCGATCATCGCCGCCGCGAAGGCCTCCCCATCGGCCAGCCAGACGTGCTCCAGATCCCGCACCTCCAGGCCCTCGCACCCCATGGGGGTGCTGACGATGGCCTTCCCCATCGCCATCGCCTCCAGGACCTTCAGGCGGGTCCCCCCGCCGGCCCGCAGGGGCGCC
>JAGHYO010000022.1 GCA_017743605.1 Thermoflexus sp.
GCATTCGGAGGCCATTCGGAAGCTGACGGAGCGGGTGGAGGAGCACTCTCGGCGTTTGGAGGAGCATTCGGAGGCCATTCGGAAGCTGACGGAGCGGGTGGAGGAGCACTCTCGGCGTCTGGAGGAGCACTCCGAGGCCATCCGACAGCTGATGGAAAAGGTGGAGCATCATGCCCAGGTGATTGAACGGCTTCTGGCGGCTGTAGATCGGCATTCCCAAGAGATCCGCCGCTTGGGAACAACGATTGGGGCCATCGGGGCTCGTTGGGGCCTCCACAGCGAGGCCGCCTTCCGGGACGGGATAGCGGCGTTGTTGCAGGAGGCGGGCTGGCAGGTGGATCGCTTCCTCGCTATGGACCTGGAGGGCTACGTCTTTGGGCGCCCCGACCAAGTAGAGATCGATGCGGTGATCCGAGATGGGAAAGCCATCCTGATCGAGATCCGCTCCTCGGTTAGCAGGGGCGACGTGGCCGCCTTCCAGCGGAAAGCCGAGTTCTACACCCGCCGCACTGGCCTGCCGGTCGCCCGACGCATTCTCATCTCCCCCATGGTGGATTCGCGGGCCCGCGATCTGGCCCAGCAGATGGAAATGGAGGTTTACACATACCCAGAGGACGTCCCCACGGAGTCTCCCTCCGGGGGATAAGTGTGGGCTTGGCTCGATCCGCCCCGTGCCATGTTCCCCGGGCTCCTCTGGTGGTTCTTATTAACCCTGATCGCCCTCGCGGCCTGGCCGTTCACTTTCCTTGTCTTCCGCCCCCTGCCGGACCGCGGGCTGGCTTTCGCGCGGCCTCTGGGGTTGCTGCTCATGGGCTTCCTCTGGTGGTGGGGTGGCAGCCTAGGGCTGCTGCCATCCTCCGCCGGGGGCGCCCTGACCGCCGGAGGGCTGATCCTCGCCTTGGGCCTCTGGCTGGCTGGGCGCGCCGGGGAATCCCCATGGGGATGGCTCCGCGCGCGCCTCGGCCAGGTCCTCTTTTATGAACTCCTGTTCGCCCTCGCCTTCGCCGGCTGGACCCTCTTCCGGGCCTATAATCCGGAGATCACCTACACCGAGAAGCCGATGGAGCTGGCCTTCCTCAACGCCGTGGTGCGGTCGGAGGGCTTCCCACCCCATGATCCCTGGCTCTCGGGTTTCGCTATCAGCTATTACTACTTTGGCTATATCCTCCTGGGGCTCCTCACCGAGCTCTCTGGCCTGCCAACCCGCGTCACCTTCAACCTTGGGGTTTCTTCATGGTTCGCCCTAACGCTGCTTGCGGCCGCTGGTGTCGGGTGGAACCTGTGGGCTCTCCATCGGCCAGGCCGACCGCACGCATCGGGAGTAGTTGCCCTCTTAGCCGCCTTTTGGGTAGGCCTGGCGGGGAACGGCGAGGCGATCCTGGATCTGGCCCATTCGTGCGGGTGGATCCGGGACCCTAAGTTCTGGGCCTGGCTGGACATCCCGGAGCTGAACACGCCGCCTCCCACCCGCCCATGGCCTGCGTGCTGGCCTCCCCTGGAGCGGCCCTGGGTCTGGTGGCGAGCCTCCCGGGTGGTGCGGGATTACACGCCGGATGGACAGCATCAGGAGGTGATTGACGAGTTCCCTCAGTTCAGCTTCCTGCTTGGGGATCTTCATCCCCATGTGCTGGCGCTGCCCTTCAATCTGATGGCGGTCGCCCTCGCCCTCGCCCTGTTCCGGGCCGGGGAAGGGTTCCCTGGCTTCCAACCGGACCAGCCGGTCAGGGCCTTGCTCCGCTTTATGGAAACGCACGGGCCGCCTTTCTGGATCCTACCGATCGCCTTCGGCGGGCTGGCCTTCCTGAACACTTGGGATTTCCCGATCTACACTGGACTGGGGCTCGCCGCCTGGGGTCTTGGGGCATGGCGCGCCGGACGCTCCTCCTCTGCCTGGCTTCGGGAGATCGTTGGCCTGGGGATCGGGATCCTCTCGCTGGGATGGGCTTTGTATTTTCCCTTCTACCTCGGGTTTCGATCCCAGGCGGGTGGTCTGCTTCCCAATTTCTATAATGGCACGCGGCTGCCCCAATTTATGGTCATGTTTGGCTTCCAGGTCGTCGGGCTGGTCGCCTGGTTGCTTGCGCAAGCTTGGCGCGCGGCCCGGGATGGGCAGGGGAGCCTTCGGAGCTGGGTCGCCGGTGTGTTGGGTGGCGCGCTGGGCCTTGGGTTAGTCCCGGTCGCCCTGTGGGTTGGCCTGTATTACGCATTGCGCGAGCTCGTGTGGTATCAGGACCTTCCGCTTCCGGTGAGCTTGGACGCCCTGGAGCCGTGGGTGTGGGGGCGCCTTCGGGATGGGACGGTGATGGTGAGCGGCCAGGCGCTGCCGGGGAGCGGGCCATGGGTCCCGATGCTCCTAGCTGGGATAGCGATCGGAGCGGTGCGGCTCTGGCGGCGAGAGAACAAGGAGGACGAGGCATTCATTCGCCTGCTGATCGTCTCCGGAGCCGCCCTGGCCTGGGCGGTAGAGTTCTTTTACATCCGGGATTTCTTCGGAACCCGGATGAACACAGTGTTCAAGCTCTATTATCAGGTCTGGGTCCTTTGGAGTCTAGCCCTAGCCTGGGCGATGGGGGCGCTCTGGGAGCGAAGCGACCGCGCGCGCCCAGCCTTCGCTCTTGGGTTCGCCGCCACGATCGCCCTGGCCGTCCTCTACCCGATCTTGATGATCCCTATCAAAGCGGAGTTCTTCCTCCGCCTGCCGACGCTGGACGGCTATGCCCACCTGGCGCGGTCGGCGCCGGACGATCTGGCAGCCATCGAGTGGCTGAACGCCCACGTGCGGAGCACACCGGTGATCCTGGAGGCGCCAGGTTGGGGAGGAATCTCGTTCCAGCCCGAGATCGGACGCTTCTCTGCGCATACCGGGTTGCCCACCGTGCTGGGCTGGGGCGGCCATGAGCATCAGTGGCGCGGATCCTACGCCGAGATGGCCCGCCGGGAGCCAGATCTCCGGATCCTCTGGCAATCCCCGGATCTCGAGCAAACCCTGGAGCTCCTGGAGAAATATGAGATCGTCTACGTTATTGTCGGTCAGACCGAGCGAAGGCTGTTTTCACCTTCTGTCTTGCGGAAGTTCGAGTTGCTGATGGACCCGGTTTTCCGCAGTGGGGAGACGGTGATCTACCGGAGGAGGGAGTGAAGGACCTGTTGCGCCGTAGCGAGGACCGTTGGATCCTCCTCGGGCTTTTCGGGCTGGCGTTGGTCCCGCGGGCATGGGACCTCAGCGCGCGGCCAGCGGCGCCGGGGGAGGCAGCTTCGGCGTGGGCAGCCTGGCGAGGCGGAGAGTTGCCCCCCGGAGGCAGTCCGTGGCTCGCCGGATGGAGCACGATGGTCTTCTCCCTCTTCGGACCCGATGAAGGCTGGATGCGCGCTGGGAGCGCCCTGGCCAGTGCCCTTACCATCCTGGCCTTGTGGGCCCTTCTATATCCTTTCGGGCGCGCAGCCGCGATCGGAGCAGCGATCCTTTGGGCCGTTTCCCCCACCGCCGTGATGGCCGCCCGCTTCTCAGACGGCAGCGCCATTGCCGCTGCGACGCTGGCCACCGCCTTGGCCTTCCAAAGAGTCCCTCATCCAGCCCGCTGGATCGGTCTGGCCGTGGCCCTGGGGATAGGAGTGACGTCAGGTCCTACCTTCTGGACCGGCGTGCTGGCCCTTCTCCCTGCGTTTGTGCTGGATCCTCCGGATTCTGCTTTTCCCCGTTGGAAGGCTCTCGGGCTTTTGGGGGCCACTGCCCTCTTGGTCGGGACGTGGGGGGGGGTTCGAGAGAGCGGTGTCCGAGAGATCATCGAGACCTTCCCGGCCTGGTGGAGGGGCTTCTCCCCCGAGGGCCTCGCCCTTTGGTGGGCCTCCCTGGCCGCCCTGGTCCGTCTGGAAGTGCCCCTTCTGCTCCTGGGGCTGGCGGGGGCCTTTTTCAGCATACGGCTTGGGGATCGGCGGTGGATCGCCGTGGGGGTCACTGCGGCGCTGGTGACGACGTTGCGCGTGGTTCGGTTCAGCGCTCCGTTCACGGAGCACACCGTGTTGCTCCTGCCTTGGACACTGCTGGCCGGGCTGGCGGTTCAACGGGGATGGGAGGCCCTCGCGCCCGCCCTGCGGGCAGAGCACGCTGCATCCGGCGCTGCTTTCGGGATCGGAGGAATCGCCATAGGAACGGTTCTGATGATGCTGTATGTCGAGACTCCGGATCCATGGGCGCGCTGGCTCAGCATAGGAGGCGTAAGTGGGGTCCTGATCCTCATCCTCTTCCTGGTTGAGAGCCTGATGCGTCCCGAGGAAGAAAGCCCGCGGGGGAGGGGCAGGCTGTGGAGCCCGGCCTGGGCCGGCATCCTGGGGGCGGTTCTTCTCACGGTGGGTCTGGCGCAGCTGGCCACGACCGCTTTGCTGATCCGTCGCGTCGATCCAGTCCCCGGCCTGTCTGAAGCAGAGATGGCCGCCCCCGCCTTGTGGGATCTGGTGGAGGTGCTGCGGGAGGAGGCCCGCTGGCGTCCTGGAGGGCGCGGGGCGCTGCAGGTGGGGATCGTGGCTGCGGATGAGGAAGCGCCTTTCTGGCAGTGGACGTTGAGGGAGTTCCCCCTGCATCGGGTGGAGACCCTTCGGGATCCTGAGGAGGTGGATTTCTGGATTGCTCCGGAGGGAATGTTCTTACCGCTAAATTCTGCGCAATGGGTAGGACATGCCTTCCCTGTGCAGATCGATCTCCGTAGCGCCGAGGGGCCTCTTGAACGTCGCTGGATCCTGTGGGCGCGGTCACGGTGAGGTCTGCTGGACGAAGGGAAGTAGTGGCTGGACTTCCTTTGCGATCAGCAGGTATACGCGAGGCATATGGCTCACGAAGTCATACTTGAAGCCATCTCGGGTTCAGTGTGAGGGGTCCCTGGACGCGCTATAATCCGCTTTGCCTATCCATGTAGGCCAACTGCCCGCAGTTGGCCTACATCCACCTGAGCTTCCGACGACTTCAGGATACACCTGTCATCTCAGCTCCGGCGCGAGGGTCCCTCGGGTGTGCTATAATCCGCATTCGGCATTTTCGCGGGAGCAAACCGATGGAGGCAATGATCCCTGTTTCGGTGTTAACTCGATGGCGAAACCTCTGGGAAGATCTGACGCCAGCGGAGCGCCTCGCCTGGGCGTTGTTGTTGGCCGCCGCTGTCTTCACCCGCCTCTGGCGCTTGGGGGAGCGGGTGATGAGCCACGACGAAAGCCTCCATGTCTACTACGCCTATGAGCTCTTCCGCGGGAAAGGGTTTGTGCACACCCCCATGATGCACGGACCTCTTAAGTTCCACCTAGACGCCCTCGCCTATCTCCTGTTCGGGGCCAGCGACTTCACCGGGCGCCTGCCTGTCGCCCTGGCCGGGATCGCCCTGGTGATGCTGCCTCTCTTCATGCGCCGCTGGCTGGGCCGCTGGGGCAGCCTCGCCGCCTCCGTTTTCTTTCTGATCTCCCCTATGGTGATGTATCACAGCCGCTACATCCGCGATGAGGGTCTGATGGCCCTGTGGGCGGTTCTCACCGTCTGGATGATCTTCGCGTATATGGAGACGCGACAGGATCGCTGGCTCTACGGCCTGGCGGCGATCACCGCCCTCTTCTACACCACGATGGAGGCGGCCTTCATTTACCTGGCCATCTTCGGTGTGCTGATCTTTTTCGCCTGGACCGTGGCGGTCCTCCGGGATCCCCGATGGTCCGGAGAGGACCGGCGGATACTCGGAGGAGGGACGGCTCTGCTCCTCCTTGGGGGCGGGCTGGCCCTGTGGGGGCTGGAGCAAAACGAGTCGCAGATCCCCATGGCCTTCCTCTGTCGGCCGGAGTCCATCTCCGAGCGGGGTCAGCTGCTGGCTCTGATTGGCGGGCTGCTCGCCCTGGTCGGGATCGGAGGCCTGGGATGGCGGCTGGCGGAATGGGGACGCGCTCGCCTGCAAGAGTATCCGCCTTTCAACCCGATGATCGTCATCGGCGGTCTGAGCCTATGGATGCTCTCCCCCGCTGCCCTGATCTGGCTGAACCCCGTTTCCCAGCTCCTCTTCGGTCGCCTCTTCGTCTCCGTTTCGATCTTCGAAAGCGGCTCCTTCAGCGGGATCACCGAGGAGATGATTCGGATCCTTATCCTCTTTCTGCTCTTCGGGGCCCTGAGCACGGCCCTCGGGATGGCCTGGGACCCCGGGCGCTGGCCGATCCTCATGGGGATCTTCTTTGGGATCACCCTCCCGCTGTTCGCAACCTTTTTCACCAATGGCGCAGGGATCGCTACCGGTTACATCGGCTCCCTGGGCTACTGGATGGCGCAGCAATGCGTCCAGCGGGGGAGCCAGCCCCTCTTTTACTACTTCGTGATCGCCCCGATGTATGAATTCATGCCGATCTTGCTATCCCTGCTGGCCCTCGGCTATTACGCCAGGCGATGGCTTGCTGGTGCGTTGTCCCCCAACCCCCTGGACGCCGCCTTCCGCGGGTTCTTGGGGTTCTGGGTGATCCTCTCGTGGGTCATTTACACGCTGGCCGGGGAGAAGATGCCCTGGCTCACGGTCCATCTCGCGGTCCCCATGATCCTGCTCTCGGCGACCTTCCTGAACGACACCCTGGGGACTTTGGACTGGAAGCGGTGGTGGCAAGACGGCGGGGCCGTTGCGGCGCTGCTGGTCTTCCCCTTCGGGGCCGCCCTCCTGGGTCTGCTGACGGCCTGGCCTCGGGCCCGCCTGGCTGTGCAGACGCCGACCCTAGAGTCTCTTCAAGCGGCCAACCAAGCCGTTGCGGCCCTGATTAGCATAGGGGTCATCCTGGGGGTCTGGATCTACCTGCGCCCTCGCCTTGGCCTCTCTGGATTCCTCCAATCCTTCGCCCTCGCTATCCTGGCTGTTCTCCTCTTCGCCACCTTCCGCGTGGCTTGGCGCTTCACCTTCATTGATTACGACCTGGCTATAGAGCACGGGGTCTATGCCCACGGCGCCCCTGATGTGAAGATCGCTATGCGCCGGATCGAGGAAATCGCCCGCGCCCTCGGGCGAGACGCGGTGACGGTGGCTTACGACAACGACAGCTCTTGGCCCTTCACTTGGTATCTACGGGACTGGAAGCAGCGCTATTTTGGAGCAAACCCGCGACGGGAGGATCTGGAGTCCCCAGTGATCCTGGTGGGCAGCGCCAACTGGTATAAGGTGGAGAACGCCCTCCGCAACACCCACGAGGCATATCAATACCATCTGATCTGGTGGCCGATGGAGGATTACCGAGAGCTGACTTGGGAGCGCCTCTGGCGCTGGCTTTCGGATCCGGCGCGGCGGGCGGCCCTGTGGGACATTTTCTGGAGCCGGGACTATACCCGCTACGATCAGATCACGGGGAAAACCCATACCCTTGAGGCCTGGCCGCTGGCCCACGATTTCAAGCTCTTCATCCGCCGGGATATCGCGGCGCAGGCTTGGCCCCTGCGCCCCGAGCAGGCGCTTGCCGCGCCCACCCCACCGCCCGACCCCTACGCCGTGGTGTACAGGAGCCTAACCGCCGTCCGGATCATCGGGGGAGCCGGGAGTGAGCCCGGGCGCTTCCAGGAGCCTCACGGCATCGCCATCGGGCCGGACGGAGCTCTCTACGTGACGGATGGGCGCAACCACCGGGTGCAGGTCTTCTCCCCGGATGGTCAGCTCCTGCGAACATGGGGGTCCTTTTGCGCACTTTATGAGAGTGGAACCCCAGGATGCGTGGATCCTGACGGCTCAGGGCCGATGCCGCTGGGCGCCGGGCAGTTCAACGAGCCCTGGGGGATCGCCGTGGGGTCCGACGGCACGGTCTATGTGGCGGACCTGTGGAACCATCGGATTCAGCAGTTCGCCATCGATGGCCGTTTCCTCCGCGCGTGGGGCAGCTTCGCCCGGGTGGAGGATCCGCAGGATCAGCCCGGGGGCTTCTTCGGGCCCCGGGGCGTCCGCGTGCTGGAGGATCGGGTGTACGTCACCGACACCGGCAACAAGCGTGTTCAGGTTTTCGACCGCGAGGGACGCTTCCTAGCGGCCTGGGGCGGGCCTGGCGTCGAGCCCGGGCGGCTGGACGAGCCGGTGGGCATCGCCGTCCTGCCGGACGGAGACTTAGTGATCGCCGACACCTGGAACCGGCGGATCCAGATCCTGACGCTGGAAGGGGATCCTGTCCGGTCGTGGGAGGTCGCAGGATGGATGGATCAGTCCCCCACCACTAAGCCCGATGTTGCTGTGGATGCCCGTGGGCGGATCCTTGTCACCGACCCTACCGGCTTCCGGGTCTTGGTGTTCGACTCCAAAGGCCAGCCCCTCCTCGCCTTCGGCCAGTATGGGGACGACACTGCTTCGTTCCTCCTACCGCATGGGATCGCCGTCGGGCCCAACAAGCGCGTGTGGGTGGTGGACTCTGGAGGTCACCGGGTCATGGCCTTTGAGATCCCGTGAAGGTGTATCCACGCTGCTTGTGAAAGGAGGCACGTGCTATAATCGGCTTCGGATTCCCTCTCCAGAGCATGGTAGATGCCGAAGACGGCGGCGGATCTCACCCCGGAGGAACTCGAGGCGTATCGTGAGGCTCGGCGACGGCGCTGGGCAGAGGAGGGAGCCTGGCCGGCCCGGCGTCAGAAGCAGGACTGGGCAGTGGCCTGCGCCGCCCGGCTGTTGAAGGAACGCTTCGGCGCCCGTCGGGTGCAGGCCTTCGGCTTGCTTCCCACTCCATGGTTCCGGGAGCGCTCAGACATCGATCTGGCGGTGGAGGACGTTCCCCTCGAGCGTCTGGGCGAAGCAGAGGCCGCCCTAACAGAGCTGGCCCCGGATTTCCGCGTGGACCTCGTTCCCCTTGAAGAGCTCCGAGATGCGCCTCGGCTGCCTCGCCGCATTGAAGAAAAGGGGGTGGATCTGTGAGGCCTGAGGTGCGGGTGCGGATCGGTCGAATTGAGGGGGATCTAGAAGATCTGCGGTGGGCAATGGAACGCGCGACCCCCCTCCCGAAGCAGGCGCTTCGCTCGGAGGAAGAGGCCCATTGGGATGCCATTGCCCTCAATCTCCACAGGTTCTATTCCGGTGTGGAGCGTATCCTCTACGAGATCGCCCGGGTGGCGGATCAGGCAATGCCGGAGGGCCCCCACCGGCATGAGGAGCTCTTGCGCCAGGCAAGCGTCGAGATCTCCTCCCTCCGACCAGCGGTGCTCCGGCATAGCACGCGGATTGTCTCGGTGAATACCGTCGGTTCCGCCGTATGTTTCGAAATGTATATGCCTTCGCGTTCGATCGAGCCTGCTTGAAGGAGCTGGCGCGCGGCCTCTCGAAGTGCTTTGAGGATGTCTCCCGCGACCTTCGAGCGTTTCGGGAGTTCCCGGATCGTCTGCACCCCGAGATCTCCAGTTCAACGCAGGGAGAGGAACGATGAAGCTGCATGAGTTCCAGTCCAAACAGCTCTTCGCGCGGTATGGGATCCCGATCCCCCGGGGGAAGTTGGCAACCAGCCCGGGGGAAGCCCGGGCCATCGCTGAGGAGCTGGGGAAGCCGGTGGTCGTCAAGGCCCAGGTCCTGGTGGGCGGACGCGGCAAGGCAGGGGGGATCCGCTTGGCCGGCACCCCTGAGGAGGCGGAGCAGGTCGCTGAGCAGATCCTCAGCATGACCCTCAAAGGCCTGCCCGTGCGTCGGGTCTTGGTCGATGAGGCGGCGGAGATCCAGGCCGAGCTTTACCTCGGGCTCACCATCGACCGAGCGCGCCAGCGTGCGGTGGCCATGGCCTCCTTAGCGGGTGGAGTGGACATTGAGGAGGTCGCGCGGACCACGCCGGAGAAGATCGTGCGGGTGACCATCGAGCCGGAGCTCGGCCTGCGCGAATACCAGGCCCGCACGCTGGCGGCAGGGATCGGGCTGGATCGCTCCCTCTGGGCCTCCTTTGCCCAGATCGCCCTCGGCTTGTATCGCTGTTTCGAAGAGAACGACGCGACCCTGGCGGAGATCAACCCCCTGGCGGTGGTGCCTGGTCCAGCGCTGCTGGCCCTGGACGGGAAGGTGATCATCGACGACAATGCCCTGTTCCGTCATCCGGATCTGGTGGCCATGCGCGATGAGGACGAGGAGACACCGGCGGAGCGGGAGGCCCGCAAATACGGGATCAGCTACGTGCAGCTGGATGGCAATATCGGGTGCATGGTCAACGGAGCTGGCTTGGCGATGGCGACCATGGACATCATCCAGCTCTACGGGGGGTGCCCGGCGAACTTCCTGGACATCGGGGGCGGCGCGAGCGCGGAGCGGGTGGCGGCGGCCATGCGCCTGATCCTCTCGGACCCCCACGTAAAGGCGGTGCTGATCAACATCTTCGGCGGCATCACCCGCTGCGATGAGGTCGCCCGGGGGATGCTGGCCGCCTTCGAAATGGTCCGCCCCCGGGTCCCAGTGGTCGTCCGGCTGGTGGGCACCAACGAAGAGGGAGGACGGGCGATCCTGCAGCAGGCTCAGGGGGTTGCGTTGTATACCGCGACCACCCTCGTGGAAGCTGCCCAGCAAGCCGTGCGCCTGGCCAGCGATGGGCACGGGCCCTCATCGGTCTCCGGGCCGGAGCAGCGGCGATGAACCGATGGCGGGACTGGTGGCGACAGGCTCAGGCGGATCTGCGGCACGCTCGAGAGAGCGTGCAGCTGGAGGATTACGCTTGGGCATGCTTCGCAGCCCAGCAAGCTGCGGAGAAAGCCTTGAAAGCTCTCTACATGAGGCGCAACCAGATCGCCTGGGGGCATTCGGTGCGGTTGTTGCTGGAGCAGCTCGGTGAGGAGACCCCCGAAAGCCTGCTCGAGGCAGCGCGCATTCTGGATAAATATTACATCGGCCCGCGGTACCCGAACGCCCATCCAGCCGGAGCGCCCTTTGAGCTGTATACCCGCCGTGAAGCGCTGGAGGCCCTCCGGCTCGCCGATGAGATCCTAAGCTATGTCCGTGCGAATCTGGAAGACTGACCGTCAGAAGATCCAAAGCGGTCTGGAGCGCTGGCTGAGGGAGGTCATCGAACCGGCGCAGGAGGTTCGAGCGGTCTGGCTGTTTGGATCCTATGCGCGAGGGGAGGAGTGGCCAGGGAGCGATGTGGATCTGCTGTTGATCGTGCGCGAAGCGGAGGGGCGTTTCGAGGATCGTGCGCTGCGGTATATTCCTCTGCGCTCAGGTTTGCCTCTCGAGATATTCGTCTACACAGAGGAAGAGGCGCGTGCCCTATCTGGGCAACCTGGCTCTCTGGTCTGGATCGCCTTCCGCGAGGGCCAATGTCTCTGGCAGCGGGAAGAGGACGCAGGACCCGGCGGATAAGAGCGGGCGGAGGTTATCCTCTCGAGGAGGAGATCGACGATGAGCATCCTGGTCCACCGCAACACTCGCGTGGTGGTGCAAGGCATCACCGGCCGTGAAGGCCAGTTTCACACTCAGCAGATGCTGGAATACGGCACGCAGGTGGTGGCTGGGGTCACCCCGGGCAAGGGCGGGCAGTGGATCCTGGGAGTCCCGGTGTTTGACACTGTGAGAGAGGCCGTGGAGGCCACTGGGGCCAACTGCTCGGTGATCTTCGTCCCCGCTCGCTTCGCCCCCGACGCCATCTTGGAGGCCGCCGATGCGGGGGTCCCTTTGATTGTCTGTATCACAGAGGGGATCCCAGTGCAGGACACGATTCAGGTGCGCGCTTATCTGGACCGCAGGGGCGTGCGGCTGATTGGGCCCAACGGGCCGGGCCTGATCACCCCGGGGGAATGCAAGGCGGGGATCATCCCTGGCCATATCACCCGCCCGGGCCCGGTGGGCATCGTCTCGCGCTCGGGAACCCTGACCTATGAAGTGATCGCGGCCTTGAGCCGGCGGGGCATCGGTCAGAGCACCTGTGTGGGGATCGGCGGCGATCCCGTCCCTGGAACCAATTTTGTGGGCGTCCTGGCGATGTTTGAGGAGGATCCCCAGACGGAGCATGTTGTGCTGATCGGCGAAATCGGCGGAACGGAGGAGGAGCGGGCGGCTGACTTCATCGCCACGAAGATGAGCAAGCCGGTGACGGCCTTCATCGCCGGGCGCACGGCGCCTCCGGGCAAGCGCATGGGGCATGCGGGGGCGATCATCGAGGGAGGGACCGGCTCCGCTGCGGAAAAGATCGCCAAGCTGGAGAGCGTGGGCATTCCGGTCGCTCGCCATCCGGAGGAGATCGCAGAAATCGTGGCTAACCGGCTCGGCGTCCGCACGTGAAGGACTCTCCCTTAGCCATGGGTAGCGCGATGATCCGTTTCGATCGGGTCTCCAAGCGGTTCTACATCCATTGCCGGCGTCCGCGCTCTTTTCACGAGCTGTTCGTCGAAGGCTGGCGGTTCTGGCGTCGAACGCCGGGGGAGGCCTTTTGGGCGCTGCAGGACGTCTCCTTCGAGGTGAGGCCTGGCGAGACGATAGGGCTGATCGGGCCCAACGGCGCAGGTAAGAGCACCGTGCTCAAGCTCGCCGCCCGGGTCCTGGAGCCCACGTCCGGACGGGTGGAGGTGAGGGCGCGGGTGGCCGCCCTGCTGGAGCTAGGGGTGGGTTTCCACCCCGAGCTCACGGGCCGGGAGAACGTCTTTCTGAGCGGCGCCTTCCTGGGCATCCCCCGCCAGGAGATGGCCCGCCGCCTGGAGGCCATCGTCGCCTTCGCCGAGCTGGAGGATTACATCGACGTCCCCGTCAAGCACTATTCCTCCGGGATGTATGTGCGTCTGGCCTTCGCGGTCTCCGTGTACCTGGATCCCGAGATCCTATTGGTAGACGAGGTCCTGGCGGTGGGCGATGCGGCCTTCCAGCACAAATGCACGGATCATCTGATAGCCCTCCAGCGGGCCGGAGTGGCCATCCTGCTGGTCTCCCATGACCTGGAAGCAGTGCAGCGGCTATGCCACCGCGCCCTCTGGTTCGATCATGGCCGGATCCAGATGGAGGGGACGCCATCCAGCGTGGTCCAGGCCTATCTGGACCAGGTCCGCCAGCGGGACAACCAGGCTGTGAGAGATTGCAATCCACATGAAGCGCCTGCGCGCTGGGGAAGCGGTCGCATACGGATCGAGCAAGTCTATCTGAGCGATGGCGAGGGCCGGGAGCGTTATCACTTTGAGACCGGGGAGACCATGCGCATCCATCTGCGCTATCGCGCAGAGGAGCGGATCGATCGACCGATTTTCGGCTTGGCGATCCATCGACAGGATGGAGTTCACATTTGCGGCCCTAACACCGCCTTCTCCGGCTTTGAGATCCCGTGGGTGGAGGGAATAGGGGAGATCATCTATACGATCCCGACCCTCCCACTCCTGGAGGGAACCTATCTGATCTCAGTGGCCGCCACGGATGAGCGGGACATCGAGATGTTCGATTATCATGATCGGGCCTACGTCTTCCGGGTGGTGCGCAGTCGGCATCCGGAGCGTTACGGCCTGATGACGGTGGGCGGCCGCTGGGATCACGAACGGCTCTGGGTCCCGCAGACCTTTCCCATCCGGTAAGCCCCTCATCTCGGTGAGAGCAGGAGGCGGAGCGATGGAAATGGATGAGATGGCGGCGTTGTTGAAGGCCTTGACCGAGGCCCATGGTGTTCCGGGTTATGAGACCGAGGTCCGCGAGGTGATGCGTCGGCTCCTGGACGGCCTCGGGCAGGTCGAGCAGGACAACATCGGCAGCTTGATCTGCCGGCGCGGCGAAGGTGGGCCTCGAGTGATGCTGGCAGCCCATATGGACGAGATCGGCTTCATGGTCAAGCACATCACCCCCGAAGGCTTCATCCGCTTCACTCCCCTAGGTGGATGGTTCGATCAGGTGCTCCTGGGCCAGCGCGTTGTCATCAAGACGCATAAAGGGGATGTGATCGGCGTGATCGGCGCTAAGCCGCCCCATCTGCTCTCGCCGGACGAGCGCAAGAAGGTGATCGAGAAGAAGGACATGTATATCGACATCGGCGCCACCTCCGCGAAGGAGGCGGAAGAAGCTGGGGTGCGCATTGGCGACCCCGTTGTGCCCCTGGCGCCGTTCCAGGTGCTGGCCGGCGGCAAAGCATATCTCGCCAAGGCCTTCGACGACCGAGTGGGCTGCGCGGTGCTGGTGGAGGTCATGCGCCGCCTGGCCCGGGAGGGACATCCTAACACCGTCTACGGTGTGGCGACGGTCCAGGAGGAGGTGGGCCTGCGGGGGGCTGCTACCAGTGTGGAGAAGGTGAACCCCGCGGCGGCCCTGATCCTGGAATCGGACATCGCCGGGGATGTGCCGGGCATCAAGCCTGAGGAGTCCACGGTGAAGTTGGGCGGAGGCCCCACCATTGTCGTCTACGATGCCCGCATGATCCCTAACCTCCGTCTCCGCGATCTGGCGGTGGAAACTGCCCAGGCCATGGGGATTCCCATTCAATTCTCTGTGATCGAGGGGGGTGCTACCGACGGGGGTGTCATTCATCTGCATAAAGGCGGGGTGCCCACGCTGGTCCTCGGCGTCCCCGCCCGGCATATCCACAGCCACGGCGCCATCGTCCATCGGGACGACGTCGAACGGGCTATTGCCCTGGCCACAGCCCTGGTGCAGCGCCTGGATGCGGAGACGGTGGCTTGTCTGAGGCCATGAAGGGAGGCCGTCTGGGTTATAATATCTCCGCGACGTCTTTCACAACGAGCCGAAGCAGGGTTCCAACATCTCACTGAACGCGAGGTGGATGATGGCGGATCGGACGGACGCCTGGCAGGAGCTGATTGCCTCTTTACAGCAGCGCCTTGAGGCATACACCCCGGAGATGGAGGTCGCCGAGATCGGCGAGATCATCGAGGCCGGGGATGGTATTGCCCGGAGCTCAGGCCTCCGCAACGTGATGGCCAGCGAGTTGGTAGAGTTCGAGAACGGCGTGATCGGCATTGCCTTCAACCTGGAACGCGATAACGTCGGCATCATCATCCTGGGAGATTTCAGCGGCATCCGCCAGGGGATGAAGGTCCGGGGCACCGGCCGTATCGCCTCGGTGCCGGTGGGCCAGGTCCTCCTGGGCCGCCTGGTGGACCCCCTGGGCCGACCTCTGGACGGCAAGGGGCCCATCGTCACGGATCGCTACCGCCCCATTGAGCGCATCGCCCCTGGCGTGACCAAACGCCAGGACGTGGACACTCCGGTGCAGACGGGCATCAAGGCCATCGACGCGATGATCCCCATCGGGCGTGGCCAGCGGGAGCTGATCATCGGCGACCGCCAGACGGGGAAGACCGCCATCGCCGTGGATACCATCATCAACCAGAAGGGCAAAGGGCTGGTTTGCATCTATGTAGCCATTGGCCAGAAGCGCGCCCAGGTAGCCCGCCTGGTCGACATCCTCGAGCGATACGGCGCGATGGATTACACCATCGTCGTGGCAGCCACTGCCTCCGACCCCGCTGCCCTGCAATACATCGCCCCTTATGCGGGCTGCGCCATGGGCGAGGAGGTGATGGAGAACGGGGTGATCGTCAATGGCCAGCTGGTCAACGATGCTCTTATCGTCTACGACGATCTCACCAAACACGCCTGGGCCTACCGCCAGGTCTCCCTGCTGCTCCGACGCCCCCCCGGCCGGGAGGCCTACCCGGGCGATATCTTCTACCTCCACTCCCGCCTTCTCGAGCGTGCCGCCCGGCTAGCCAATCAATACATCATCGTGCCGAAGGACGCGCTGGAGGACACCAAGGAAGGTATCGACGGGAGGTTCTATACCGGGCCCCTGGGCTACAAGGAGGCCTCGAAGGCCCTGGAGGCCCGCCCGGATAAGGAGAACCTCAAGATCCTCAAGGTGAAGGGCTCTGGCGGGAGCCTCACGGCGCTTCCCATTGTGGAGACCCAACTGGGGGACGTCTCAGCCTACATCCCCACCAACGTGATTTCCATCACCGACGGCCAGATCTACCTGGAGACCGACCTCTTCAACGCCGGCATCCGCCCAGCCATCAACGTGGGGATCTCCGTCTCCCGGGTGGGTGGCGCAGCCCAGACGAAAGCCATGAAGCAGGTGGCTGGGCGCCTGCGCCTGGAGATGGCCCAGTTCCGGGAGCTGGCCGCCTTCGTTCAGTTCGGATCGGATCTCGATAAGACCACCCTGGCCATCATCGAGCGGGGCAAGCGGCTGACGGAGGTCCTCAAGCAGCCTCAGTATGAGCCGATGCCCCTGGAGGAGCAGGTGATGGTCATCTTTGCCGGAACCAACGGCTACCTGGACGCCATCCCGGTGGAGAGGGCGCGCCAGTGGGAGAAGGAGTTCCTGCGCTTCATGGCCACGAACTACCCCGAGGTCGGCCGCGACATCGCCGAGCGCAAGGGGATCACCCAGGAGACTGAGGAGAAGCTGCGCCGCGCCATCGAGGAGTTCAACCGCGGCTGGCTGGCGGGGTGAGGGGAGGCTTGCGCGATGGCCCTCGCCACCTGCCCCCGCGTCCATGTGGAGATCACGCCCTTCCACCCCTATCTGCTTCGCCTATATGGGGTAAGCGAGGCAGAGTTCGAGGCCCTGGCTGACGAGGACCTTAAAACGGAATACCTCGACGGGGTGATGATCGTGCACTCGCCGGCAAGCGTTCGGCATGAGGAGCGACAGCTCTTCCTCGCCACCCTCTTGAAGCTCCACGTGGATGCCCACCAGATGGGCCGGGTGATGGGAGGCAACGCGGTGTTCCGGTGGAGGCAGCGGCGGCTCGCCCCGGATGTGATGGTGGTGCGGGACGAGCAGCGGGTCGGCCCAAAGGAGGTGGAAGGGGTTCCGGACCTCGTAGTGGAGGTGCTTTCAGAATCCACGCGGGATTATGATCTGGGGGAGAAGCGGCGACTGTATCGGGAGGCGGGGGTGGGGGAGCTGTGGTTAGTGGATGTGG
>JAGHYO010000394.1 GCA_017743605.1 Thermoflexus sp.
CCTCCCCCCTCATGTCCGCCTCTCCCTCCCTCCTTCTACGGGACCGGCCTCCGCTCGCATCAGCCCAAACGGCTCCCCCGCCGGGCGTTCGGCCCGACGGACGGCCTCGGTGGCCAACGGCCCTTCGGGCCGGGAGGCCTTCCCGGAGGCGAAGCGGCGGCTCGGCGCGCGCCATGCGGCAGGCCACGAGCCGGATCCGCGGGTGGCGCCCGCGGCCTTTCCCCCATGCGGGCGGCGAAATCGGCCCGGGCGACGGGATGCTCGAGCCGGAACCGCAGCGCCGCCAGGGGACCGCCCAGGCCCCGGAAGCCCTTCGGACGCCGTCGCATCCCTACCTCCCGCCGAACAGATCCGCCCAGAGGCGCTCCGCCTCCGGCCGCACGGCCTCCGGATCCGGATCCCACCCCGGCGGCAGCAGGCCCTCCGGCAGCAGCCACAGCTCCTCCCCCTCCCGCCAGATCCGGGCCGACCCGCCCAGATGCCGCGCCGCCCACGCCAGGCCCGCCTCCGGCGTCCGGAAGGGGCTGCGCGAGGGCTTGAGAAGGGGCATCAGATCCGCCGGCAGCGGCTGAAGCCACCCCGACCGCAGGACCTCCGCCGTCCACGCCAGAAGCGGCGCCGCCTCGGAAGGCCAGACGCGGCACCGCCGGATCCTCCGCCGCGCGGCCCGATCCGCCAGCTCCTCCGCCCAGACGGCCGCCGGGGACGCCCACACCACCCGCGCCCGCCGGGGGCGGCTCAGGACGGCCTGCAGCAGCCGCTGGTGCAGCATCCCCGGAAAGGCCAGGACCCAGACCGGGATCTCCCGCTCCAGGGCTGCCTCCACCGCCTCCGCCAGGGCCGCGTCGCCGCCCGCCAGGATCACCCGGTCCGGCCGCCGGCCCTCCTCCAGCCCCCGGCGGACCTCCCGGGCGATCCACGCTCCGGCCGACTCCTCCCGGGGGATCTCCACGGGCTCCCAGCCGGCTCCCGCCGCCGCGGCCGCCATCTCCCCGCGGACCGCCGCCGCCGCCGCCCGCTCCAGGGCGAAGCCGTGGACGAAGGGGATGGCCAGCAGCCGGGCCGCGTCCAGGCGCCGGCCCACCGCCCGGTCCGGCAGCCCGGCGATCAGGCCGGGGAAGTCCGCCAGCAGCCAGGCCGTCGGCCCCCGAAGGGGCGCGGCGGCCGCCGCCTCGGGAGGCCCCATCCGGGCCTCCACCGCCAGGATCGACATCATATCCGTCCGCATTCGGCCCTCCCTCCCGAAAAGGCTCCTATAGGATTATGCCCACGCGGCTCGGTTTGAGAGGGCCGGAGGGAGGCTACGCGGGGGCCGCCCCCAGGCCGGCGGCCCACCTCGCCCGGTCCCGAAAGGCGGGCGCCTCCCCGGCCAGGGCGGCCTCCGCCCGCTCCGCCCGGATCCGGCGCAGGCCCTCCTCCAGGGCCGCCAGGTCCCGGGGCCACCGCAGGGCGCCCGCCTCCTCCTTCAGCTGGCCGGCCCGGGCCAGGGCGGCGAAGACCTCCCGGATCGCCCGCCGGGAAACAGAGGGCCCCAGCCGCCCGGCCAGGGCCTCCTCCAGGGCGTCGCGGTCCGCCGGCGCCTCCCCGGCGGGAAAGCGGGCCAGCTCCTCCAGGATCCCCCGGACCATGGGGGCCGGCGGCAGCCGCTCCAGGCCCGCTCGGGCCAGCTCCGCCAGGGGGATCGGGCGAACCCCCGGGCCGGGCCGGGCCCCCGGAGGCAGCACCAGGTAGACGCTCTCCTGGACCCCCATGCCCCAGCCGGGCAGATACAGCCGCATGGCCAGGGCCGCCGCCGGCGCCAGGCCGCCCGCCCGGCGGGCCTCCTCGGAGAGATCCGGATGGGCGTCCCCCAGCCGGGACAGGAGGAAGGGCGCCGGCGGCTGGGGCGCCAGGGCCGGCAGCGCCCGGGCGATCCGCAGGGCCAGGCGCTCCAGGGGGCCCGCCTCGCCCTCCGGCTCCGGCGTCGGCGCCGCCGAACCCTCCGCCTCCAGCAGCCCGGGGACCTCCGCCGCCAGGTCCTCCAGGAGGAAGACCCGATGGGCCGCCCGGGCCAGCGCCCCGGAGAGGGAGACCCGGGGCGCGATCACCCAGACCAGATGGCCCCGCTGGGCCAGATGGTGGGCCAGCGGGGCGAAGTCCCCATCCCCCGTCCCCAGCGCCACCAGATCCGGACGCTGGCGCTCGACGAGCTGGAGGGCCTCCAGGGCCATGGGGACGTCCATGTTGCCCTGGAGGCGTCCGTTCTCCTGCCGCAGGGGCTCCTCCACCACCCGGAACCCCATCTGGGAGAGGGCGGTCCGGAACCGCTCCTGATCCGGCCGGGCGGGGTCGTAGGCCATGAAGGCCACGGCGGCGATCACCTCCCCATGTCCCTGCAGCCACGCCAGCAGCCGATCGTAGCGCACCCGGGCCCCCGCCCGGGCGTCCCGGACCCCGTAGAAAAAGTTGTTCACATCAACCAGCAAAACGATCCGCATCGCGACCTCCTCACGGACGGATTTCGGCCGACGGCCAGCGAAGGGGCTCGCCCGTCAGGTCGGGCCAGAGCAGGTCGTCCCGGACCGGATCCGGGTCCTCCGTCGGCGGCCAGGCCGGCCTCACCCGAAGGGCCCCCGAGGGACCCTCCCCCGGCCGGGCCGCCCGCGGCCGCCCGTCCTCGTCCCGGAAAAGATCCCCCTCGATCCCCAGGGCCCGCATGGCCC
>JAGHYO010000395.1 GCA_017743605.1 Thermoflexus sp.
GCGGCGAACACGCGGGCGGTGAAGGGCTGGGTGGGGGATCGGGTGGAGGTGATCGCCGTGGTGAAGGCCAACGCCTACGGCCACGGGGCCGTCTCCGTTGCCCGGGCCGCTCTCTCCGCCGGCGCCTCCCGCCTAGCTGTCCATCGGATCGCTGAGGGGATCGCCTTGCGCCAGGCCGGCCTCGAGGCTCCGATTCTGGTGATCGCCCCGCTGCTCCCAGAGGAAGCCCTGGAGGCCGTCCGCTGGGGGTTGACCCCCACCCTCTCCACGCCGGAGGCCGCCCAGGCCCTCGGCGCAGCCGCCCGCGCCGCCGGGCGCATCCTCCCTGTCCACGTCGAAGTGGACACCGGGCTGGGACGGGCCGGGCTGCTGCCCGCCGAGGTGCTGCCCTTCCTGCGCGCGCTGCAGGACGTGGAATCCCTTCAGCTCGAAGGGCTTTACACGCACTTCGCTACCGCGGACGAAAGCGATCCGTCGTTCACCATGCGCCAGCTGCGCCGCTTCGAGGAGTTGCTTGGGACCCTGGAGGCAACAGGGATCCGGATCCCACTCCGCCATGCGGCCAACAGTGCGGCGACGATGCGCTTCCGCGTCGCTCACTTCGATGCGGTGCGCCCCGGCCTCGCCCTCTACGGGATGCGCCCCTCCCGGGAGTGGGATCCACCTTTCCCCCTGCGCCCTGCCCTGACCCTGAAAAGCCAGGTGATCCGGGTGTGGACCCTGGCGCCCGGGGAATCGGTGGGCTACGGGCGGACGTTCGTCGCGCGCCAGGAAGCCCGCATGGCCCTGGTCCCCATCGGCTACGGCGACGGCTACCTGCGCGCCCTCTCCAACCGCGGGGCTGTCCTCATCCGGGGTCAACGCGCCCCCATCCGCGGCCGGGTGAGCATGGACCAGGTCGTAGTGGAGGTGACCGGGATCCCCGAGGCGCGCGTGGGGGACGAAGTGGTGATCCTCGGGCGACAGGGGAGCGAGGAGATCCGAGCGGAGGACCTGGCGGAATGGGCGGGCACGATCAACTATGAGATCACGACCCTGATCTCCCCCCGCGTCCCCCGCCTGTATCGATCCAGCGAAACCATCCGGCTGGAGGGCACGCCCACGGAGGCTGCCCCCTCGCCGTTCACGACGCCCTAAAGGCACAAGATCCCGATGCGGACGCTCCACCTGCGCTTCCCGGAAGCCGATCGCTCGCATCCGATCCTCATCGACTCAGGCCTCTTGGATCGATGCGGAGAGCTCCTGGTCGAGGCCGGGCGGGGAGGGCCGGTCGCCCTCATCAGCGACGCAATAGTGATGGCGCATCAGGGGGAGCGGGTGCGAGGGGCCCTCCGGAAGGCGGGGCTCCCCTTCGTAGAGCTCGTCCTGCCGCCCGGGGAAGGGACCAAAACCCTCTCCGCTGCTGCGGATCTCTACCGCCAGCTCGCTCGGGCCGGGCTGGGGCGGGATGGGACGCTCCTCGCCGTAGGCGGCGGGGTGATCCTGGACCTGGCAGGCTTCGTCGCCGCCACATATATGCGGGGGATCCCCTTCGTCAGCGCGCCCACCACCCTCCTGGCGATGGTGGATGCGGCCCTCGGGGGCAAGGTGGGGGTGGATCTCCCCGAGGGGAAGAACCTGGTGGGAGCCTTCTACCCGCCCTGCTTGCTCCTGATCGACCCTAGCGCGCTGGACACCCTGCCGACATCGGAGTGGCGCCACGGGATGGCGGAGGTGGTGAAAGCCGCCCTCATCGGGGATCCCGACCTGTGGGAGCGGCTGCGCACGGCGCCCGCGCGCTGGGCCCATCCGCCGGAAGGGCCGGAGCAGCTGGAGCTCCTGGAGCGGGCCATCGCCGTGAAGGCGCGGATCGTGGAGCGGGATCCGTGGGAGACGCGAGGGGAGCGCGAGCAGCTGAACCTGGGGCACACCTTCGGACATGCCTTCGAGCGACTGAGCGGCTACCGCGCGCCCCACGGCGAGGCCGTGGCCGTCGGCATGCGGGCGGCCGCCGCCCTCTCGGCGCGGCTGGGCCTGCTGGAGACGCCGGATCTCCCGCAGCAGCTGGAGGAGCTTCTACGGGGGCTGGGATTGCCGACCCGCTGGCAAGCATGGCTGTCCGGCTACGGGATCCAGGCGACACCGGAGGCGGTGGTGGAAGCCATGGGGACGGACAAGAAGCGCCGGGCGGGGCGCCTGCGCTTTGTGCTCATCCACCGGCCCGGCGCGGTGCGCGTCCGCGGGGATGTTCCGCTGGACGCGGTGCTCCAGGCCCTGATGGAGACCGCGCAGGGCTCGTTCCCGGAGAGGCAGGAGCCGTGAACTATGAGGCCTTCGCTGAGTTCTATGACCGGTTCTTCGGGGACTTCCTGGATGATCTCGCGTTCTATCAGGGCTACGCCGAGCGAGCGGGATCCCCTCTGCTGGAGGTGGGCTGCGGCACCGGCCGGCTCACCGTGCCCCTGGCTGCCGCGGGCTTCTGGCTGACCGGGCTGGAGGCCGCGGGGGCGATGCTGGAGCGAGCCCAGGCCTGGGCGGAGGCCGCCGGCGTGGCCGACCGCATCCGCTGGGTCCAGGGCGATGCGGCTCGGGGCGCACCGGACGGCCCATATCCGATGGCCTTCATCCCCCTCAACACCTTTCTCCACTTCGACTCCCTGGAGGCCCAGCAGGCGGTCCTGCGCCATCTGCACCGCGCCCTGGAGCCGGGAGGGTTCCTGCT
>JAGHYO010000396.1 GCA_017743605.1 Thermoflexus sp.
CCGCCCTCGTGGTGATCCTGGCCACGCCGGTCCCCACCCGCATCCCGCCATCCCCCACCCTGATCCCGACCGCAACGCCTTCCCCGACCCCTTCCCCTACCCCCTCGCCTTCGCCCACGCCCAGCCCTACGCCCCTGCCCACTCCCACGGAGGAGGCGACTGCCACGCCCTCTGCGCCGAACGAGCCGGTGCCCCTTGAATCCCAGGCGCGTTGCGAGACCACGCCGCTTCTGCGCATCTACGTCTTCGACGCCGAAGGACGGCCCCGCGCGGGGGTCCGCCTGTGGGTGAGCGGGCCGCGAGGGACAGAGACGTTGCTCACCGGCCTGAAGCCGGGGATGGAGGAAGGTTACGCCGATGTGCAGATGGCCCCGCAAGGGACCTACCGGCTTGGGGTAGAGCATCCGGAGCCCGTCGTCGCCGAGCTGGCCACCCGCCCGTGCCTCGACGCTGCGGGCCAGGCCGGCTGGACCGGATGGGAGGTTCGGGTGCGCCTGCCATAGCCGTGGCGCCGCTTCTCCTCCAGATGGCCACATCAGGAGGAAACACGATGTCCAGAGGACCGCGAGAGGGAAATGCGCTTCGAGCCGTGCGACGCGCCCTTCAGGCCTCCTCGCCCGCCGAGGCCCTCTGGTGGACAGCGCAGGCCTATCGGGCCGCCCCCACCCATCCAGCCGTCCGGGCGCTGGTGCGGCGGATGCAGCGTCGATACCCGAACGCCCGGGGGCGCCCGCCCCTCCGCTGGCATCGCCTCGTCCTGGCCAGCTACGCCCTCCTGAGCGCCATCGCCCTGGTCCTGATCCTCTACGGCCCGCAGCCGGATCACCCCCTCGAGCCTCCAGCGGCTGCGCATCCCCCCGTAGAGATGGTGGCGGAAGCGGGGACGCCGGAGAAGCGTCCAGGAGAAACCCTCGCTTCAGAAGGCGCAACGCCGTCCCCTGCCTCTGAAAGCCCGACGCCGAGTCCGACGCCAACCGCCACCCCTGTTCCCCCAACGCCGACCGCGCGCCCTTCGCCCACGGCCACTCCCATTCCCCCGACTCCAACTGCGTCCCCTTCGCCCACAGCCTCGCCGACGCGGCGGCCAGCGCCGATGGCAACGCCCCGGCCGCGCCTGACAGCCTCTCCCACCCCTATGCCCGGTCCGCCCTTCCCGGGACGCTGGATCTTGGTGGATCTCAGCGACCAGGAGCTGATCGCCTACGAGGGGGAGGCGCCGATCCTGCGGACGAAGGTCTCCACGGGGCGGAGGCACACGCCTACCGTGGTGGGGACCTTTCACATCTATCTCAAGCTGCGGTCGCGGACGATGCGCGGCCCAGACTACTACCTGCCGAACGTCCCCTACGTGATGTATTTCTACAAAGGCTACGCCCTGCACGGCACCTACTGGCACAACAACTTCGGCCAGCCGATGAGCCGTGGCTGCGTCAACCTGCCCACGCCGATCGCGGCGCAGCTGTATCAGTGGGCCGACATCGGGACGCCGGTGGTGGTGCAGCCGTGAGGGCACTGGAGAGGGGGTCCACCCCAGCGGGCGGCTCCAGGAACGGCGTCTCCTCTTGGAAGGCGCGCCATGCCTCTCATCCCACCTGCCTGAGGAGGCGCTCCATTGTCGGGAACCTAACAACAGCTACGCATGCTCTATCATGTTTGATGTTTATAATAACGGAAAATACTATTATATGGGCGCATTGATGTGTGTCCATATTGCAAACACCATTGTAAGCAATGGACAATGGATCGATTTGGCCTCAAGCCCTCTCAAATGGGGAGACATCGTAGGAGGGACATATACGTGCACCTTCACCGGTTGCTCCGGAGCTTACGTGCATCTCCAGCGAAATCTGAGTGAAAGGGTGGCACCGTGTTGCTGTGCGAGTGTGACTGCGGGGACAACCGTGATCTATCGCTTTTACTACAACGCCGGATCTGCTTGTTAAGGAGGCAACTATGAACCGGATCTTCCGAAAGATGGTTTGGGGAGTGTGGACGGCCTGGCTGGGGATGACGCTGGGATGCGGGGGGCCTCTCGGCGCTCCGACAACCTTCGGAAGGGAGGTCCGCCCCCCGGTTCCCTCGCCGTCCATCCAGACGACCTCGCCCAGCTCTTCCCCCACCGCCTCGAAAACCCCAACAGGGGCTGTCTGCCAGCGCCCGGAGCCGAACCTGGAGACCCCGGAAGCCGCTGATCTGCCGGATCTGACCGGGTGGTCCTGGGAAGACCTCCCCCTTCCAGGGACGCAGATCCGCCAGCTGGCCGGATTCCCCTTCCGTCCTGTTCTGGAAGAAAGCTCCCCAAATGATCGCTGGCTGAAGGTGCGCCTGGAGCTCCATCCCGGGGTTTACGGGGCCATTGGGGAGGCGCTGGTAGATCTGCAGGGCACTCAGCATCGCTGGTTGGCCCGGTCGCCTCAGGAGCGCACCCTCTACGCCTGGCTGCCGGATGGACGGCCGGTATGGGGGTACGGGAAGTCCCTCTTTCTCGGCGAGCCGCCCCAGGCCCAACCCCTGAACCCCCTGACAGAGATCACGTGGGTATGGAGGGCCGCCGACGGGATCCTGTTCGCTCGGGATGCTGAAGGGGAACTGTGGCGCACGGATATCCGCTCCGGACGCTGGGAGCGCGTGACCAGCCGTTCTGCAGCGCATCATCATTTATTTCACCCGTCTGGGGTGAAACTCATGACG
>JAGHYO010000397.1 GCA_017743605.1 Thermoflexus sp.
TCTCCGAGGGGACCTGCACGGTCCACGAGGGGAAGGCGGAGAAGGCCGACGTCACCCTCACCATGGACGCCCGGGATTTCGTGGACATCGCCACCGGGAAGCTGGATGCGATGAAGGCCTTCATGAGCGGCAAGCTCAAGGTCAGCGGCAACATGATGCTGGCCACCCGTCTCACCTCGTTCTTCCGCATCGGCTGACCCGGACCTCGGGTTGAAGCGGAGTGTGGAGGAGGTGGCCATGGAGGAGCGGCGATGGCATCGCTTCTATGATTTCTGGGTGCCGCGCTCCCTGACCTACCCCCGGCAGCCCCTGAGCGCCCTCATGGACTTCGCCGCGAACCAGTATGGGGAGCGCACGGCAACGATCTTCTACGGCGCGGAGATGAGCTATCGGGACCTGCGGGCTCACTCCGTCCGTCTGGCCACCGCCCTGGACGCCCTGGGGATCCGGCCGGGGGATCGAGTTGGGATCATGCTCCCGAACTGCCCCCAGTTCTTCATCGCCTTCTACGCCATCCTCCGACTGGGCGCCGTGGTGGTTCCCCTGAACCCCCTCTATGTGGAGCGGGAGCTCCGCTACGTGGTGGAAGACAGCGGGATGCGGGCCCTGATCGCCCTGGACACCATGGCGCCCAAGGTCATGGCGGTGCGGGAGCAGGCCGGGCCGGAGCTCGTGATCTTCGCCGGCCTCCAGGACTACATGCCGGAGCCCGTCCGCCCCATCTACCTCGAGCGGGTCCGGGCCCAGGGGATGAGCACGGAAACCCCGGTCGGCCCCGGCCTGTATCGGTGGACGGAGCTGATGGAACGGGCAGGGGAGCGCTTCTTCCAGCCGCCGGTGAACCCGCTGGAGGACGTGGCGGTCCTCCCCTACACCGGCGGCACCACCGGCCTGCCGAAAGGGGTGATGCTCACCCATTTCAATCTCTTCGCCAACGTGATCCAGGCCTACGTCTGGGCCCGGGAGTTCGTCCGCCGTGGGGAGGAACGCTATCTGGTGGTGCTCCCCCTCTTCCACTCCTTCGGCATGACCTCCCTGATGAACGTGGGGATGTTCAACGGGGCGTCTTTCATCCTGCTCCCCCGCTTTGATGTGGAGGAGGCGCTGAACGCCATCCGGACCTATCAGCCGACCTTCCTCCCCGCGGTGCCGACGATGTATATCGCCCTCCTCAACCACCCCCGGGCGGCCGAGTCCGGCCTGGGCTCCATCCGCCTCTGCAACAGCGGGGCCGCCCCCCTTCCCGTGGAGGTGATCCAGCAGTTCGCCCGCTTCTCCTCCGGCACCTTCATCGAAGGCTACGGCCTCACGGAGGCCTCGCCCATCACCCACATCAACCCCATCATGAACCTGAAGAAGCTGGGCAGCGTCGGCCTCCCCATCCCGGACACGGACGCGCGCATCGTGGACGTGGAGACGGGGACCCGGGAGCTGGCGCCCGGGGAGATCGGGGAGCTGGTGATCCGGGGACCTCAGGTGATGAAGGGCTACTGGAACCGGCCGGAGGAGACCGCCCAGACCCTGCGGGACGGCTGGCTTTACACGGGGGACATCGCCCGGATGGACGAGGACGGCTACTTCTACATCGTCGACCGCAAGAAGGACATGATCCTCACCGGCGGCTTCAACGTCTACCCGCGGGAGGTGGAGGAGGTCCTCTACGCCCATCCGGCCGTCCTGGAGGCGGCGGTGGTGGGGGTGCCGGATCCTTACCGCGGTGAGGCGGTGAAGGCCTACGTGGTCCTCCGGCCGGGAGCCCAGGCCTCCGAGGCGGAGATCCTGGAGCACTGTCGGCGGAACCTGGCCCCCTACAAGGTCCCCCGGGAGATCGAGTTCCGGGATTCCCTGCCGAAGTCGATGGTCGGGAAAGTGCTCCGCCGGGTGCTGCGGGAGGCTGCCCCTGCGGCGCCGCCGCCCCCGGTCACAGTGCCCCCCGACGTCTCCATCCGCGCCTTCTTCACCGAATGGGTCCCCCGGCTCTTCGAGGCGGCGTCCGCCACGCCCCCCGAGGGGATGGAGGGGACGGTGCTCCGAGTTCGTTACCGCGTGGGGGAGGAGGTGTTCACCCTGCGGGTGGAGGACGGGAAGCGCCTGACAGTGATCGAGGGGGAGACCGACGAGACGCCCCACGTGGAGCTGAGCATGGGGACGGAGGAGTTCCGGGAGGTCCTGGCCGGGCGCCTCTACCTCGGGGAGCCGCCCTACCTGGCCTTCCGCTCCCGGCGCCGGTTCGAGGCCCTGCAGCGGGTGAAGGGGACGGTGCATCTGGAGCTGGAGCGGCCGGACGGCACCCTGTGGCGGGCGACGGCCATCTACAACGGGGCGGCGGAGCCGACCGGGACCCTGCGCATGAGCGCCACGGATTACAGCTCGATGCAGCGCGGGGAGCTGGACGGCCAGGTGGCTTTCGCCACCGGCAAGCTGCGGTGGGAAGGGGATTTCACGTTGCTGATCGGCCTGCGGGCCTTGCGCGAATAGCGGGCGTGGCCTCCAGCCGCGCCCTGAGCGAATGGGAAGCACCGAATCGATGTGGGGAGCCGGGCGGCGGGCGGATCCCTCCTCGCCCCCGCCGGCTCCCGGGAGGGAACGGACGATGATTGCGTTCGAGCCGGCGGATGAGCAGCGGATGCTGATCCAGACGGTCCGGGCCTTCGCCGAGGAGCACCTGCGCCGGGTGGCCCGG
>JAGHYO010000398.1 GCA_017743605.1 Thermoflexus sp.
AGGAGATGGTCTTCGACGAGCGGGGCCGCGTGGTCAACCCGCGCTTCGGGCCTTACAAGATCTTTCAGGCCCATGAGGTCCCCGAGCTTGGGGTGATCTTCGTTGAGACCGTGGAGCCCACCCATCCCTTCGGCATCAAGGCGGTGGCCGAGATCCCGATGGACGGCGTGGCCCCGGCGGTCGTCAACGCCATCTACGATGCGGTAGGGGTGTGGCTCACCCAGATCCCCGCCACCCCAGAGCGGGTCTGGCGGGCCCTCCGGGAGGCCCAGGCAGGAGGAACGGGTTCGCGCGCCTAAAACCAAGGGGGAGGAGGTCCCTTTTAGGGTCCCTCCTCCCCCCGAATGCGCCGGAGGCAGGCTTCCGCGGGAGGGAGCGGGAGAGCCCACAACCACTCGACCTCCAGCCAGAAGCCGGGGACCGCTGCGCTGACCAAGCGTCCCCGGGAAACCCGCTCCACTTCCCAGCCCGACCCCCCGCGTCGATGCACGGTGACCTCTCGACGTTCGGCGTCCACCACCCAGTATTCGCCCGCGCCGCCCTGTTCGTATTCCTGGGCTTTCTCGCCCAGGTCCATGCTGCGGGCGGCAGGGCTCACGACTTCGACGATCAGGGCAGGACGAGCCCGGGTGGGCACGCCTTGGGCCTGTTCGGCCGCTTCGGGGGGCAGCACGAAGAGGTCAGGCTCCCACACCACTTCGGGCAGCACCTGCACCGCCGCCGGCCCCATCCGGACCTTCCCCCAACCCTGCGCCTCACAGCAACCATCGAGAAGCCGGAGGAGAAAGCGGACCAGGTCTTGATGCTCAGCGGTGGCATGGGAGTGCATCACCACCTCGCCGCGGACGTATTCCCAGCGAGCGGATTCAGGGGCCTCCGCCAAGTAGCGCTCCAGCGTCCAGCCCCCCATCCGCACCAAGTAGGGGCCAGGGATCGGTTCCTTCCGCATATCCACCACCATCACCCGCATCCCGCCTCCTTTGATCCAGATCCGCAGTCGGGGGTGTCCTAAAATCGTCGGAGGACAACTGGGAATCGTTGCCCTACGGCTCATGCCCCTGAATGATCCGAGAGGGGCGGAGGCGGCCTTGCCTCTCTCTTTGCGCCATTGGGTTCAATCCGGGCAACTGCCCACAGCGGCCGTCCATCCGATCCCTCCTCATTAGAGCAAGGGCCGCGGCGAAAGCCGCTCCCACAAGGCATCGTTCTTTGTAGGAGGGGCTTTCGCCCCGAACCTCCCATCTTCGCGGAGGTCGCAGGGGAAGCCGTGCCTCTCGCATCGATCTTCCTTCCCTCGCGTTGCGCCACCGGTTCACGCAGGGTCGCCGCAGGCCGTTGACCCATATCCCCATCCCTGATCATCAGAGGGCAAGAGCCTGTCCTACCGAGCAGCCAGGCCCGACACAATGAGGACGCATCCCCACAAGTTCCGATCTTTATCTACCCGGTATAATGATAAACGGCAAGGGTTGTCGATGATCGCCCTTGCTAATTGAAAAAGCTTGCCTTCGAGGGAGCCCGCAATGGAGACGCATGCCAACGAGCAGGAACTCCGGCCAGAGGCCCAGCCGGCGGTCCGTTCGGTCACCCGGGTGCTCCTTTTGATGTCTGACACAGGGGGCGGCCATCGCAGCGTTTCGGAGGCCCTGGCCGAGGGCCTTCGGGCCCTGTACGGAGCAGCGGTCGAGCCTCGCAGCGTAGACGCCTTCCTCCAGTATGCGCCCTTCCCCCTGAACCGCTCCCCTGCCCTTTATCCCTATATGGTCAAGCCGGCCTTTGTGCCTTTCTATGCTCGGGTCTGGCATTTCGCCAATCACCCTCGTCGAGCCCGGCAGCTGGCCTACTTGCTCTGGCCGTGGGTGCGCCAGCGCATCGCCCGGCTTTTCGGCGAGAATCCAGCGGATGTCATCGTCTCCGTCCACCCGCTCTTTAACGACGTCACCCTGCGCTACTGGATGAAGGCCTCGCGCCGGGTCCCCTTCGTCATCGTCATCTGCGACATCGGCTCCATCCATGCCCTCTGGTGTGCAAACGCGGATCTGGTCATGGCCCCCCACGAGGGCGCGCGCCGCCGGGCGATCGCCTGTGGGGTGCGGCCCGAACGGGTGGTGGTTACCGGGTTTCCCATCCGGCTCCGCTTCCGGGAGGTGCGCCAGCAGCCTCCGGCCTTCTGGCGGGAGCAGCTGGGCTGGCGGCCGGATCTGCCCACCGTGCTGGTGATGGGAGGCGGGGACGGGATGGGGAGGGTCTTCGAGAACGCCCGGGCGGTCGCCGAGGCCGGGCTGCCGCTCCAGCTGGCGGTGGTGGCCGGCCGGAACGAGCGGCTGCGGCGCCGCCTGGAAGCCGTCGACTGGCCGGTGACCACGTACATCTACGGTTTCGTGCGCAACATCCCGGAGATGATGGCGGCAGCGGACGCCATCGTCACCAAAGCGGGCCCGAACACCATCGCCGAGGCCCTGGCGATAGGCCGTCCGATGATCCTCACCCATTACCTGCCCGGCCAGGAGGAGGGCAACGTCGATTACGTCGTCAACAGAGGGGCAGGCGCGTACGCCCCGGAGCCCGATCAGGTGAAGGAGACCCTTCGGGAGTGGCTGAGCCGCCCGGAGGTCCTGGCATCTTTCGCGCAACGCGCTGCCGCCGCGGGCTACCCCGACGCCGCCCTGGACGCCGCCCG
>JAGHYO010000399.1 GCA_017743605.1 Thermoflexus sp.
TCGGGGTGGAGGTCGGCGTGGTGATCGCGGACAGCCACGGGCGGGCCCACCGCAATGGCGTGATCGGCGCGGCGATCGGGGTGAGCGGCCTGCCAGCCCTGGAGGACTGGCGGGGCCGTCGGGATCTGTTCGGATACGTGCTGCAGTACACCGAGGTGGCCCTCGGGGACCTGCTGGCCTCGGCGGCCACGTTGCTGCTGGGCCAGGCTGCTGAGGGCATCCCTGCGGTGCTGATCCGGGGGCTTTCCTTCCTCCCACGGGAGAGCGCGGCGCGAGAGCTGGTCCGGGCGCGCGCTGATGACCTGTTCCGCTGACCCCTTTCCTCGGCTTCGCAGATCGGGAGGCCCGGACGTTGCTCTCTAGGATCCGGGTGCTGGATCTGGCCCGTTTGCCGCCGGGGCCCCTCACCACCCAGCGGAACCTTCGGCCAGGGGACTGGCTCCGGGAGATGCCGCTGGTGGTGGAGGGCTTCAGGGCCCGGTTTCGCCGCCGTCCGTCGAGGCAACAAGAGCGTGGCCCTCCAGCTCAAGCACTGCAAGGGGTGGGAGATCTTCCTCCGCTTCGTTGAATCGGGGGACGTGGTGGTGGAGGCATGGTGGAGGGGTCCCGACCAAGGGTGATGGCCCGGCCAGGTCTGTAGGCCCTGCTCGAACGCTCGCTTCGTCTGGTCTACGTCGCCCTCTGGGGTTACGGGGCCAGCAGCCGTTGGCGGGGGCGCGCGGGCCGCGATCTCGACTACCTAACGCTGGCCGGCCTCCTCAGCCTGAACGGTCCTCGAGAAGGCGGGCTGATCCCTCGTACGGCGCTGGAGGCAGACCTCGGGGGAGCAATGGCTCTGGTCGTCGCCGTGCTGGCCGGGCTGCCGCATCGGGAGCGGACCGGCCAGGGCTTCATCTTAGACGCCTCGATGCTCGAGGTCATCGTCTCCTGAATGCAGCCCTTCGGGCGCGCATCAGGCTGGCGTCCGGGCGGTCCGCAAGGGGATGCCACTCCGCAGGGCCCTCCCGCGCCATCAGGTTTATCCCACAGCGGATGGGGAAGGGATGGCCATGGCGGCGCTGGGGCCTGAGTTTTAGTGCGCCTTTTGCAAGGCCGTTGGCCGCTCGGGACGGATCCCCTGCGCCTTCGATCCGGCCCTCATCCTGGAGGTGACGGACCTCTTCCGGAGCCGGACCCGCGCGGAGTGGGAGGCGTTGCGGGCGGGGATCAAGGCCTGCCTGGAACCCATGCCGGAACCGGATGAGGCGATCGAGAGGCTGTCGACGACCGCGCCGGCCTTCGCAACGGGCCTTCCCGTGTTGCCGTTCACTGTGAACAGGGAGCGCCTCTTTGCCGCGGGCCTATCCCCTCGCCAGGGGGAGCACACCCGCGAGATCCTTCAGCGTCCGGGATACAAAGGTCCTTGCTCAGGGGATGGCTCGCTTCCGCTCCTGAAGCTGGCTTAGGACATCCTCCGGATGGCGGAAGAGTCCTTCGGTCCCCTGGACCTGGGCCGTCATCACCCGCAGGGGTGGGAGATCCTCCGGGCATTTCTCCACGTCCTGAAGGGGATAGAAGTAAGGCAAGACGTTCTTCAGGCGGGCAACCATACGCTCGGCGGCAGGGCTCAGCAGATGACGCTCCCCAATGACCACGAACCATCCCTCCCCCAAGTGGCCCAGGAAGAAGGGGTCGCCGCTTTCATGGTTCACCCCGGCCAGCACAAGCCCCACAGCCCGGATGGCATCGTCCCGGGCGATGAACCCGTAGCGCTCCCCAAAGGCCTTCAGGCCGTCCAGGCCGATCAACACGACGGCCCACTCGACATGCCCCGCCTGCTCCCGCAGATGCTCTAAGATCATAGGACGACCGGGCAGCCCGGTCAGGCGGTCCAGGGCGGGCTCCGCTTGAGGGCGGCGCAGGATGTTCTGGACCCGGGCCCGTAGCTCCTGTAGGCCGAAGGGCTTGGGGATGTAATCGTAGGCCCCCAGCTCCAGGCCAACCAGCCGATCCTCGCGCCCCCCCCTCTCGGTGAGAAAGATCACTGGGATCTCCCGGGTCTTCCGATGCGCCCTTAACTGGCGGAAGACCTCAAAGCCATCGATGTCCGGCAGGCGGATGTCCAGCACCACGAGATTGGGGGGGCGCTCCCGAGCCAGAGCGAGGGCCTCCTCTCCAGAGGTGGCGGTCAGGACCTCGTAGCCCTGCCCTTGAAAGTATCTCTCCAGCAGGTTCGCGGTCTCCGGCTCGTCTTCAACGATCAGGAGTGTCGCTATATGGGCCATCGAATCCCTCCAGCGAAGCCAGGCACCGGGTCCTCATCCGGATCAACCGATGGGCTCTTTGTAGATCGCGAAGGAGCAATTGGGATCGCCCATAGCGATGCAGGAGATCTGCTCCACGCGGAACTCCTTGCCGCCGCTGACCCAGCGCAGCCCCTCCTGGAGCAGGCCGATGGCCGCGTAGCAGACCGGCCGGTCGGTCCGGCGGCCCCAGCACACCGGGCAGCGCTCGATCACGTAGATGAAGCGGTCAGCCTCTTCGTAGACGTAGCTTTTCTGATCGCTGAACTGGGTGAAGATGCCAGCCATCGCGGAAAGGCCGATCTTCAGCTTCGCCTGAAGAGGGAGAACGCGGAAGGCGAGGTCGCTGACCCCGGCCAGCGCGCCAAAGCCCTGCAAGCCCCGAGCGAAGGA
>JAGHYO010000400.1 GCA_017743605.1 Thermoflexus sp.
CCCCACGCCCACCCTCCCCGCCTCCGTTCAGGTGGGGATCTTCGTGAAAGTGACCGGCGCCGTCGATCAGGGACTCAGCTTTCGCAAGGCCCCGGGGTTGCAGGCCGAGCGGATCCGCTTTCTCCCGGAGGGGGCGGTGATGCGGGTGATCGGCGGACCCGCGGAGGCCAACGGCCTGACCTGGTGGCAGCTGGAGGACCCTCGCGACGGGGAACAGGGCTGGGCTGCCGGCGCGTATCTGGTTCCTTCCTATGGGCCGTAGGGCGGATCCGAACCTCGAAGGCCGGGAGGGGGGAGGACGCCGCATCGGGATGCGAAGCGCGCCTCTAACATCTGGGGGATTTCGTGGAAAGCCCGCTTTCATCCGCGCGCCTCGGGGACGCAGACCACTCGGGTGGTCCTTCGGCGGGCTGGGCCTGCGGCCCCGCAGCAGACGCTCCACACCGGGACGGACGAGACGGAGGCTGACCCCGGCCAGGCGACTCAGGGAAGCCCATAGGAGCCCGCGATGGGTCAGAAAGAATGGACCTTCCGAGCCATCGGCTATGTGCGGAGCTGCTTCACGGAGTGGACCGAGGCGGACGTGATGCGGCAGGAGGAAAGCGAGCTGGTTCTCGACCCCGAGTTCGTCGAGGGTCTCGAGGGCCTGCAACCCGGCGACGTCCTGATGGTGCTCTACGCTCTGCATCGCGTGAAGGAGCCCCGGCTGAAGGTGCACCCCCGGGGGGATCCAACCAAACCCATGAAGGGAGTTTTCGCCACCCGCTCCCAGTATCGACCCAACCCCATCGGGCTGACCGGCGTGCGGGTGCTGGCCATTGAGGGCAACGTGGTGCGCGTGCGGGGCCTGGACGCCCTGGACGGCTCCCCTATCCTGGACCTCAAGATCGCCTCCGACCTGGATCGACCCCCCGACCCTCCGGAGCCCGCCCGCTGACGTCCCTCCCTCACCCGGGCCCCACTCGGAGTTCGACCGGCCAGAGGGCTCACGATGGGCTCTACCGCTTTTTGTTCAGGGCAACAAAGCCGGCGTGGGGACTGAGCGGCTCGGAAGCCCGCAGATCCGCCCGTGACGGAGAAACCGAAAAGCCGCTCCGCTCGGGTTTTTGAAAGGCCAGCCCATGGGATTTATAATCCGCTTCGCTAACTTTTAGCTAGAGCAACAAAATCGGTGTGGGAGCCGGCCTGTGGCGACCCGGGGGTCCCTGAGCGAGGGTCAGCTGGCCCATGTGGTGCTGGAGACCCTGCATCGTGTGACGCGCCAGATCTGGACGGAGGTGAAGGGGGAGGCCGGAGAGCTCTTCCCGGCCCAATCGTATCGTATATTGGGCGTGCTAGCACAGCGGCCCTACACCCTCACAGAGCTGGCCCGCACCCAGGCCGTCCGCCCCGCCACGGTCTCCCGGGCGGTCCGGGCTCTCT
The DNA here is from genome assembly GCA_017743605.1 of Thermoflexus sp. Taxonomy (GTDB): domain Bacteria; phylum Chloroflexota; class Anaerolineae; order Thermoflexales; family Thermoflexaceae; genus Thermoflexus. The sequence continues at coordinate 1,423 of JAGHYO010000400.1, forward strand.
CCGAGCAAGGCTGGGTGACAGTGGAGCGGGATCCCTCAGACCGGCGCCGGGTGTGGATCCAGCTGACTCCCAGGGGGCGGCAGGCCCTGCGGCAGCTCCGAGCCCAGGCGACGGCTCGCTTGAGGCGCCGCCTGCGCCCGCTGCACCCGGAGGAGCGGGCGCTGCTGGCCCAGGCCATGGCGTTGTTGCAGCGGACTCTCGGGCCGGCAGGATCCTCTCCGCAACCGGAGCTGCAGGAAGCCCATCGCCCTCGCTGCCCCACGCCATGAGGAGGTGACGAATGAACGCGATCGAGGCCGAGCGTCTCACCCGACGGTTCGGCGACTTCACCGCCGTGCGGGAGGTCTCCTTCGTGGTCGGGGAAGGGGAGCTGTTTGCCTTCCTGGGCCCGAACGGCGCGGGCAAGACCACTACCATCAACATGCTCTGCACCCTGCTGCGGCCCACCGCCGGGACCGCCCGGGTGGGCGGCCACGACATCGTGCGCGAGTCCCATGCCGTGCGCCGGCGCATCGGGCTAGTCTTCCAGGACCCCAGCCTGGACGATCGCCTGACGGCGTGGCAGAACCTGGCGTTCCACGCCATGCTCTACGACGTCCCCCGACGGGTCTTCGAGGAGCGGGCGAAGCGTCTGCTAGAGCTGGTGGACCTCTTGGACCACGCCCATCAGGAGGTGCGCACGTTCTCCGGCGGGATGAAGCGCCGGCTGGAGCTGGCCCGGGGCCTGTTGCATCAGCCGAAGGTCCTCTTCCTGGACGAGCCTACCCTGGGGCTGGACCCCCAGACCCGTCGCCATATCTGGGATTACATCCTCCGCCTGCGGGACACCGAGGGGACCACCGTGTTTTTCACCACGCACTACATGGAAGAGACGGAGCGAGCGGACCGCATCGCCATCATCGACCACGGGCGCATCATCGCCCTGGACGCCCCGGACGATCTGAAATCCATGATCGGCGGGGATGTGATCCTGCTGCGGACCAGCGACGACGCCCGGGCGGTGGAGCGCCTACGGGAGGCCCTGGGGATGGATCCCCGGCCCACGACGGAGGGGGTTCTGGTAGAAGCCCCGCGGGGCGATCAGCTGATCCCTCGCCTGTTGGGAGCCCTTCAGAACGGCGCGGAGCCCTCGCTGACCGTGCATAGCATCAGCCTGCGCCGGCCGAGCCTGGAGGATGTCTTCATCAAGCTGACCGGACGCGCCATCCGGGACGAGGAGGCCTCGCCCCTGGAGCGGATGCGCCTGAGCC
>JAGHYO010000401.1 GCA_017743605.1 Thermoflexus sp.
TCCGTGCCCTCCCCCACACAGCCCCCGCCGACGGTAACGCCTACCGGTGCGGCGGTTCCAGCTCCACCACCGCCACCGCCGCGCCCACCGGAGGAATCCGATGAGGGAGCCCGCAGAGCGCCCACACCCGGCCTGGACGCCGTCCGGTTGCCGCGGGCCGGTGGAGTGCTCTGGGGGCCGGTGGCGGGAGGCAGCCTGGCCTTGTTAGCAGCTCTGCTGGCATGGCGCCGCCGGCGATCCCGAGAGCGGCGATAAGCAAGAGGTAGAACCCGTGGGACAAAAGGCCTATACGAGAAATTGGGGAGGGCGCATAGTATAATATTTAGAGACCAGGTGGTTTTTGACGGTCCGGCTCGCCCCTGAACTCGGAGGTGGTGGGAGGCTTAGCATGCAGAAGCCTGATGGGGGCGGCTTGCAACTTGAAGAGCGCCGCGTGCCATAGAGGGTGGTAGATGCTCAACTGGAGGCAGAGGGATGCGCCGGCGCAGAAATCAAACGTTGTTGCTGCTCATCTTGCTGATCCTGATCCTGATGGGGGCGGCGCTGTTGCTCCTGCCTCGCTTCGCCGCAGGTCCGGCTCCAACACCGACGCCTGTGCCCCCCTCTCTGAAACCTATCGTCGTCGCCGCCCAGAACATCCCTCGCGGAGCGGTGATCACGAAGTTGGATGTGACCTTGCGGGGATGGCCGATTGAAGTCCTGCCGGAGGGGGCTTTCGAGGATCCGAAGGAGGTGATCGGGAGGGTAGCTCGGGTGGACATCCCCCGGCAGAAGCCGATTGTGCCGGAGGACCTGACGGTGCAGACTGCGGAGGCGGCGCGGCGGGGATCGGAAGCCAGCCTCTTTGTGCCGCCCGGGAAGGTAGCCTTCCCCATCCCGGCCGACGAGGCGGGGGCCGTCGCCTTCAATTTGGCGCCTGGGGATCGGGTGGACGTGCTAGTGACGTTCCGCCTGGTTCCGACCAAAGCGACTGCTGATGGAGATATCTACCCGCAGATCCTAGACATCGATCTGTTAGAGCGATTGCTGGCCTTAGGGGTGGAGCCTGGCGCTGCGACGCAGGCGGCCTTGGCGAAGCTGGAGCAACAGGTGGTCTTTCGGGTCAGCCAGCTGGTCATTCAGAACGCGGAGGTCCTTGCGATAGGTCCCTTTGAGCCGCCACAGCCTTTGCCCGAGCCGACGCCGACGCCCGGCCCTGCGCAAACGCCCACCCCCATGCCGCGCCAGCAATATATTACCCTGTTGGTGGAACCACAGGATGCGCTGATCCTGCAGTGGCTGCGGGAATCGGGGGCCGTGGTGGATCTGGCCCTGCGCAACCCGACAGACAACCAGCTGGTGCGAACGGACCCGGTGACCCTGGGGTGGCTGCTCCAGCGGATGGAGATTACCCTCCCGCCGCCGGGGCGCTTCGGTCTCGCCCCAGATACGATACCGGGTTGTCCGGATGCGTTCGCCCGGGAGCCGTGCCGGTGAGCTGCAGGGGGCAGGAGTTGATATCGTTTGAGGAGGTCTGATGGCAGACGCGCGGATCCGTGTGCTGATTGTGGATGATATCCCCGAGACGCGGGAGAACTTGAAGAAGCTCCTCATGTTCGAGCCAGACATCGAGGTGGTGGGGAGTGCGGCCACCGCGGAAGAAGGGATCCGGCTGGCGCGGGACCTGCAGCCGGACGTGGTCCTGCTGGACATCAACCTGCCTGGGATGAGCGGCATCGCTGCGGTGGAGCGGATCATAGAAGTAGCCCCCCCCGCGCAGGTGGTCATGATGTCTGTTCAGAGCGATGCGGATTACCTGCGGCGGGCGATGCTGGCGGGGGCTCGAGACTTCCTCTCCAAGCCCTTCTCGGCGGACGAGCTGGTGGCCACGGTCCGTCGGGTGGTCCGGACCCGGCGGACCCCGGCGACGCTGCCGCCCGCGGGCCTACCGGGGGTCGCTGCCGGGCCTCGCCCGGCCCAGGGGAAGGTGGTGGCCGTCTACAGCCCGAAGGGCGGTGTGGGGACCACCATGATCGCGGTGAACCTGGCGGTCGCCCTCCAGAAGCCGGAACGCAAGGTGCTCCTCATTGACGCCTCCCTGCCGTTCGGGGATGTGGGGGTGTTCCTCAACCTGCAGGGTCCCCACCATCTGGCCAATCTGGCCCGGATGGATGAGGTCGATCCGGAAGCGTTGAACTTGATGGTGCTCTCCCACGCCTCGGGGTTAAAGGTGCTCTTGGCCCCGCCCCGGCCGGAGCTAGCGGAGTATGTGACCGCGGAGGCGATGAAGCGCATCCTGGGGTTGGCCCGTGGTCTCTTCGATATCCTGGTTATCGACACGACGACCCAGCCCACGGATCTCACGCTGCAGATCCTCGATGAGGCCGATCGGATTGTGCTAGTGGTGACGCCAGACGTGCCTACGATCAAGAACGCCCGTCTGTTCTTCGACGTGGCGGCCCAGCTGAACTATCCACCGCAGAAGACCCTGATGACCCTGAATAAGGTGGATCGACGCCTCGGGATCACCGCTGAGATGGTGGAGCAAGCCCTCAAGCACCCGGTGGCCGTCCAGATCCCCTGGGATGATACGACGGTGTTGCAGTCGATCAACAAAGGCAGCCCGCTGGTCGCCCAGCGGGCCCGGCCCATCGCCCAGGCCCTCCTCCAGCTGGCC
>JAGHYO010000402.1 GCA_017743605.1 Thermoflexus sp.
GTGCTGGTCTGGCCGTTGCTGATCGGCATGGCCAAGGCGAAATATTACCTGCTCCTCAACGAGCCTCTCACCGGAGAGGAAGCCGAGCGGCTGGGGCTGGTTTCGTTGTGCGTGGAGGACGGGAAGACCTACGAGGTGGCCCTGGAGATCGCCCGGCGCCTGGCCCGGGGAAGCGCCTCTGCCATCCGCTGGACCAAATACGCCCTCAACAACTGGTTCCGGCTGGCAGGCCCCCTCTTCGACGTCTCCACCGCCCTGGAGTTCCTGGGCTTCCGCCTCCCCGATGCCCGGGAGGGCCTTCAAGCCCTCCGGGAGAAACGGCCACCCCGCTGGCCGCTGGAGGATCTCGCCTCGGATTGAAAGGGAAAGGAGGGTAAGCCGAAATTCGTTTCGTCTTACCCTATGTCCGCAAACCCTTGTTGAGGAGGTGACCCATGCGCTGGGAGATTGCCCCGGAGCGGACTTATCCGGTGTTGCGCATCTTCCTGGAGCAGGGAGAAGAGGTGGTCGCCGAGCCCGGCGCGCTTCTCCTCATGCAAGGACCCGTGCGGGTGGATACGGGCATCCGAGGCGGGCTCCTTCAGGGGCTGATGCGCTCCTTGCTGGGAGGAGAATCCATTTTCCTCAATACTTTCCGAGCGGAAGGCCCGGCCCAGGTATGGCTCGCGCCGGCAGGCATCGGCGACATCCACTACGTCCCCTTAAACGGGGAGTCCTTCGTTCTGCAGGATTTCGCTTACCTGGCGCACCATGGTTCGGTGGAAGTTTCGGTGGCCTGGCGAGGTTTCCGGGGCTTCCTGACAGAGGGAGAGCTGGTGTGGCTGAAAGTCCATGGGACCGGAGGCGTGTGGGTCAGCGCGTTTGGGGCCATCGAGGAGATCGAAGTGCCGGCCGGGGAGACCGTCACGGTGGACAACTTCCACTTTGTGGGGATGGTGGAGGGAGCTCAACCGCAGATCCGCATGGTTGGGGGCTTGAAGACCATCCTCTTCGGCGGCGAGGGCCTGGTGGTGGATGTGAAGGGGCCTGCCCGCCTCCTGATCCAAAGCCGGCATATGGTCTCCCTGGTGCAGATCCTCCTTCCGATTATCCGTCGACATGTCCGTTCGGGCGGGAAATAAGGCCTCAGACGGTTAGGGGCCTTCGCGAGTTGGGCGGGAGGCTCCCTCCCTCTTCTAAATCCACCTATCGTTCTTGAAACAGCCCCATGAGGTGCGAATTGACATTATGGGTTAATCTGGTATAATCCGGAATGACTTCCCACGCGCTGGGGATGGGTGAGGATGGAACGGATCTTCATGGCCTGCGTCCCGGAGCCCTCCTCGGAAGCCTTTCGGGCCGCGATCCGGCGCGGTCTGGAGGCGCTGGGGATATCCCTCCCAGCTGTACGTCGGGTTTTCCTCCAGCCGGCTTGCCCCTGGGCTCATCCCCGTTTCGCTCCCCATGCGTTCACCCCGGTCGCGCTCCTGGAAGCGCTGCGCTCGCTGTTCATCGACTGTTCCATCGTTGTGGGAGCAGGAAGTCTCCCGGGCTTCCCGGCCCGTTATGCGATGCAGCAAGCAGGTTATGGGGCTTGGGCTCGTCGCCATCGCATCCCCTTGATCCCTCTCGACGAGGTTTTCGATAGGCAAGCCTCCCGATGGCCGGACCTTCTCCGGGGCATTGATCTTTGGATCGCCCTGCCTCGCCTGACCGGGAGCGGGTTCCTGGGGTTCGCTGGTTCGGCGCGGCATCACATGTTCCTGCTGAACCCCACCGAGCATCTTCACGCCTACCCCCGGTTGCCGGAGGTGATCATCCAGACTCTGCAAGAACATCCTCCGCACCTCATCATCCTGGATGCCACCCAGGTGCTCCATCGCGGGGGGGAGCTGGCAGGCGAACCCCTCACGTTCTCGGTCTTGGTGATGGGAACCCATCTGCTCACGATGGATCTGATCGCTGCCCGGCTCTACGGCCTGGATCCTTTGGAAGTCCCCTGGATCCGGGAGGCTGTTCGGCAGGGCCTGGGTCCTGCAGACCTTTCGGAGATCCGCATCCAAGGAGATCTATCCCTGGAGGATCTGGGGCGATTGGGGGAGCAGGTGATCCGGCCTGATCCGCTCCCGGAGCGTTATCCCTGGCCGCCCCAGGTGCGGGTGTTTCGTTCCGAGGCTGAGCCTCTCTGGAACATCCCGGGCGCGCTGATGGAAACCCTCTGGGTGCTGGAGCACGGGGGGATCTCCTTAGCCAAAGCCCGCGAGGCAGCGATCGTGATCGGATCGGTGGGAGAGCTCCCCCGGCCGCGGACGGACACTGCGGCGGCGATCCTCCTCGGAGACTCCGCGCGGGCGGATTATCGGGGATACAGCCGGATCGTTCGGCTCCCGGGCCGCCATGTCCCCGTGGCCCGGCTCCTGCTGGATCTGCCTTATATCCTGCAGGTGGCCTCGCTCCGAAGCGAGCTGGGTTGGGGGTTCCTGTGGGCATCCCTCCGGGCCTTCTTGCAGCGCCGGCTCCGGTTCCAAGCGCTGCGTGAGACCCGGATACAGGGAAGGAGGTGAGATTGAGGAGAGCAAGGTGCTTTCCCCATCGCTTCATCCCACTTTTGAGGAGGTTGCCATGTTTGCCACCCTGCAGCGGATCGGTCGTTCTTTGATG
>JAGHYO010000403.1 GCA_017743605.1 Thermoflexus sp.
GGAGACGCCGGCGCCCGCCCCGACCCCGACGGCGACGGGGACGCCGACGCCGCGCCTCCGGGCCGCGCTCTACAACTTCGTCCTGCCCGGCTGACCGGTGTGCGCCCGCAACACGCGCCTCGTGCAGGCGCTGCGACCGCATTGGGAAGGGGACGTGGAGTTCTTCGAGGTGCGGGCGGACACCCGGGAGGGCCAGGCGTTGCTGCGCCGCTTCGGGATGCCCGGCACCCACGGCCTGGTGGTCCTCGACCGCCAGGGGACCGTGATCTGGCGCAGCTTCGGGCACGACACGACACCGGAGCAGGTGGAGGAGATCCTGCGCCGGGCGACCCGCTGAAATCCATCGATGGCTTTCGATGGATCGAAGGGCGTGGCGCCGGGACGGCTCCCGGAGGGTGGGGCTTCGGACCAAGGCCCGGCACGGCGGGGGGCGTTTCGCTCGTCCCCCGGATGGGGGCTTCGCGCGACGACCCGCGCCGGTATCGGGAGACGCGGGCGTGCCGGGATGAATTCCGGCTTACATCCCGGCGGTTCGCCCAGATTTCCCTTCGAGGGATCCCGCAGGAAACGAGGAGGAACCCATGACGACTGCGCCCCGGGAGGTGGTGCTCCCGATCATCGGCATGACCTGCGCCAACTGCGCCCGGACGGTGGAGCGGGCCCTGAAGCGGGCGCCCGGGGTGGTGGAGGCCTCGGTGAACTTCGCCGCCGAGCAGGCGGTGGTGCTCCTCGACCCCTCCGCGGCGGACCTCCGCCAGGCGGTGGAGCGCGTCCGGGCCGCCGGCTACGAGGTCGCCACCGCCACGGTGGAGCTGCCCATCCGGGGGATGGCCGACGCGAACGACGCCCAGGCCGTCGAGCGGGTCCTCCGCCGGATCCCGGGCGTGCTGGAGGCGGCCGTCAACCTGGCGACGGAAGGCGCCCACGTCACTGTGATCGTCGGCGTGGCCTCGATCCGCGACCTGATCCGGGCGGTCCGGGAGGCCGGTTATGAGGTGGCGGAAGCGGCGGGGGCGCTGGAGGGAACAGGGGAGGACGCGGAGCAGGCGGCCCGGGAAGCGGAGATGGCCCGCCATCGCCGCCGCCTCCTCTGGGGGGCGATCTTCACCCTGCCTACTTTCTGGCTGAGCATGCAGTTCGACCTGCTCCACGGCATCATGCCCGGGATGGCCCGGCCCATCAGTCTGGATGTGGTATTGCTGCTCCTCAGCACCCCCGTGCAGCTCGGCGTGGGCCGGGATTTCTACCGCGGGGCCTACCGCGCGCTGCGGATGGGCACGGCCAACATGGACGTGCTGGTGGCCCTGGGCACCTCCGCGGCCTACTTCTACAGCCTGGCCGTGACGGTTGCCCTCCTCCTGGGGAGCGCCGCCCTCGGCCGCTACACCTACTTCGAGACCGCCGCGGTCATCATCACCCTGATCGTCCTCGGGAAGTATCTCGAGGCCCGGGCCAAGGGGCGGGCGAGCGAGGCCATCCGCGCCCTGATGGCCCTGCGGCCGGAACGCGCCCGCGTCCTGCGGGATGGCCAGGAGATCGAGATCCCCGCCGCCGAGGTCCGGGTGGGGGATCTCCTCCTCGTGCGCCCCGGCGAGCGCATCCCGGCCGACGGGATCGTCCTGGAGGGCCGCTCCGCGGTGGATGAATCCATGATGACCGGGGAGTCCATCCCCGTGGAGAAGAAGCCGGGGGACCGGGTGCTGGGGGGCACGGTCAACACATATGGCCTGCTGAAGATCGAGGCCACCCGGGTCGGGCGGGACACGGTGCTGGCCGGGATCATCCGGCTGGTCCGGGAGGCGCAGGGGAGCAAAGCGCCCATCCAGCGGCTGGCGGACCAGGTCTCGGCGGTTTTCGTCCCTACGGTCATCGCCATCGCCGCGCTGGCTTTCCTGGGCTGGCTGCTGATCGGCGGGGCCGGCTTCACCTGGGCGATGGTCAACGCCATCGCCGTGCTGGTGGTCGCCTGCCCGTGCGCGATGGGCCTGGCCACCCCCACGGCGATCATGGTGGGCACCGGCCGGGGGGCGACGATGGGGATCCTCTTCCGCAACGCCCACGCCCTGGAGCAGCTGGGGAAGATCACCCGGATCGCCCTGGATAAGACCGGCACCCTCACCCGGGGACGCCCGATGGTCACCCGGGTGATCCCGGGCCCGGGATGGACCGTGGAGGAGGTCCTGCGGCTGGCCGCCAGCGTGGAGCAGGGGAGCGAGCACCCGCTGGCCCAGGCCGTGGTGGAGGCAGCCCGGTCCCAAGGGCTCCCGCTGGAGAAGCTGGTCGGCTTCTCCGCCCTACCCGGCCGCGGGGTCCTGGCCCACCTGAACGGCCGCACCATCCGGGTGGGCCAGATCGCCTGGCTGCAGGCGGAGGGGGTGAGCCTGAACGGGCTGGAGGGGGCGGTCCGGACGCTTCAGGCCCAGGGCCAGACCACCATGCTGGTGGCGCGGGACCGGGAGGCCGTCGGGGTGATCGTCCTGGCCGACGCCCTAAAGCCCGAGGCGGCGGAGGCCGTCTTCGCCCTCCACCGGATGGGGGTCCGGACAGTGATGGTCACCGGCGACAACCAGCGCACTGCAGAAGCCATCGCCCGGCAGGCCGGCATCGACCGGGTCTTCGCCGAGGTCCTGCCCGGCG
>JAGHYO010000404.1 GCA_017743605.1 Thermoflexus sp.
GCACCCAGCGCATCAGCGGGCTGAGGGGTCCGCCGAAGAAGGGGCTCTCAATCTCGGTGGTCATCGCCCACAGGCTCAGCGCGACGCCCACCACCGCCACGAGGCCGGTGAGGATGTTCAAAGCCCGCTCACGCCCCAGGATCACCGGCAGCCCGGCCACCAGGCCGATCAGGCCGTTCCCGATGTCCCAGGCGGGGAACACCCCCCATCCGGTAAGGAAGTCCCCCAGGATGTTGCCCACGGCCCCGGTGAAGAAGCCGACAGCGGGCCCGAAGACGTAGCCGAAGAAGACCGGGAAGACGATGGCCGGGCGCAGCGCCACCTGACTCACCGAGGGGACCACGAAGACGGTGCCGTTGAAAAGATACGAAAAGACGCCGTAGAGGGCAGCGCCGATGGCCATATACACCACCTCACGGGTGCCGATCTGCCAGGCCGGGTGATCCGCGGTGGCGAAGTAGACGATGTAGACCAGCACGGCCCCGATGGCCACCCAGAGCAGCCAGCCGAATCCCTGCAGCCGAACTCCCTCCGGCCCGGTCATCAGGCTGGCCAGCGCCATCAACAGGACGACCACGATCAATAGGATCAACCAGGTCAGAGCTTTGCGCGCCATGGCCGCCTCCTGAGATAAGGATGCTCCACCTTCTCAAAGAAAGAGGGCTGGCTTCTCTTCAATTATAAAGAATCGCTCCTTACACTCAATCAACACCCTGGAGCCAGGCGCACAGACGATCGGCCCGCATGAAGCGGCCGGTTCGGGGAAGATGCTGGCGGTTCGCCTCCAGCAGAGAGGTCGGGACCAACCGCCCCCGGCGCATCACCTCCGGATCGCTCAACACGGCCTCCGGGGGGCCGTCGGCGATCAGCTGACCATCCGCCATCACCCAGATGCGATTGGCGAAGGAGAGGGCCAGATCCAGATCATGGGTGATGAACACCAGGGCGTCCGCTGCCTGGGCCGTCCCGAAGACCAGCTCGGCGATGGCGTTCATCAAGCGCATGCAGGTCTGATAGTCCTGGCCCGCCGTAGGCTCGTCCATCACCAGGATCCGGCTTCGCATGCTGAGGACCGAAGCGATGGTCACTCGCTTCTGCTGACCGAAACTCAGGGCCCATGGGGAGGAGCGGGCCTGGTCCAGCAACCCAACCTGTTCCAGGGCCCAGCGGACGTCGGCTTCGACCTGATGGGGAGGGCGGCCCAGGTTCCGGGGCCCGAAGGCCACCTCCTCCCACACCGTGGGGGCGAAGAGCATATGGCTGGGGCTCTGGAACACATAGCCGATGGTGCGGGCGATGCTGGCCACCGTCTGCGCCCGCGTCTCCTTTCCTCCGACCCAGACCCGGCCCCTTCGGGGCTTGAGCAGCCCCATGGCCAGCTTCAGCAATGTCGTCTTGCCCGCGCCATTGGGGCCGAGGATGGCCAGGCTGTCCCCTTTCCGGATCTCCGCCTGGATCCCCCGCAACACGTCCGGGCCATCGCCGTAGCCGAAGGACACGTCCTCGAAGACCACCAGCGGGGGCGCGTTGGGAGAGGCCGGGGGGATCTCCACCCCCGGCGTCGGGCGCCCCTTCAGCGTCGACCAGCGCTGGAGCCAGACCCGGAATGGAACCTTCACCGCGGTCGGATCCACACGTTCGAAGAAGGACTCTGGATCCCCATCGAAGACCAAGCGTCCGTCCTCCAAATACAGCACCCGCCTGGGGCCCGCCTGGAGGGCATCCTCCACCCGATGCTCCACCAGGAGGATGGTATGACCCTCCCGATGAAGCTGGCGGAAGACCGCCAGGGCCTCCTGGGCGCTCTGGGGATCCAGGGAAGCGAGCGGCTCGTCCAGCAACAGGATGCGCGGGGCCATGGCCAGCACCCCCGCCAGGGCCACCCGCTGCTTCTCCCCCCCGGAGAGCTGGAACGTGGGACGATCACGCAGATGGGCGATCCCCAGGGCGTGCAGGACCTCCTCCACCCGCTCCAGGATCTTCGCCCGTGGCCAGCCCAGGTTCTCCAGCCCGAAGGCCACATCGTGCAGCACGTCGGCGGCCACAATCTGACGCTCCGGATCCTGAAGCAGGGTTCCCACCTGCTGGGAGAGCCGGGCCATGGGCCATGCGCGGGGATCGTGGCCCCCGATGCGGATGGTGCCTCGCAGCTCCCCTTTGTAGCTGCGGGGGATCAGCCCGTTCAACACCCGCAGGAGGGTGCTCTTCCCGCAGCCGCTCGGGCCGGCTATCAAGGCCATCTCCCCCTCCTCCAGGGCGAACGAGAGGTCATGGATGGCCGGCTGCGGCCGCGCCGCATAACGGAACGTGAGCTCGTGAACCTCCAGGATCGGACCCATCCCTCATCCTCGCTGGCGCTTCCTGAGAGCGGGAGATCGATGGCGCTGCCACGCCACGGGTTCCGCGTTGCGCAAGATTGTAACACAGGCCGGGCCCTTCCCGGGGCACGTCTCCCCAAACTCCGGTGTAACATCTGACAACCCTCACTTGTGAGGGAATCGCTCCGAAGGCATAATGCGGAGTGTGGAAGGAAACAACCCCCACCTGCTTGTGGAACGGGAGGCGTCTATGCGGCTGGCGGAGCGGATGTCCCGCTTGGGCACGGAGACAGCCTTCGAGGTG
>JAGHYO010000023.1 GCA_017743605.1 Thermoflexus sp.
CCAGCGCCTGCACCAGATCTTCGATGAGGTCGTCTGGATGTTCCAGGCCGATGGAGAGGCGCAACATGTCCTCCAGCGTGGAGGTCCCGGGGCCCTCGATGGAGGTCCGGTGCTCGATTAGGCTCTCGCGCCCCCCGAAGCGGGTCGCCCAGGTGAACGGCTGCACCTGACCGGCCACCCGAAAGGACCCCTCGCGGCCTCCTCACACCCGAAGGGAACGCAGCCCCTTGAAGGCCATCATCCGACGGGCCGCGATGGCGTGGCCGAGGTGATGCGGGAGGCCGGGGGAATGCTCTGCTGTCACCGCAGGGTGCCGGGCCACGAACTCCGCCATCCGCATGGCGTTCTCCGAATGCGCTCGCATCCGATGAGCAGCGTCCGCAGGCCGCGTAGGATCATCCCGCTCTCAAAGGGCCGCAGAAACGCCCTGCTGGTGATCCGGATCTCCCGCGGCCGCCGGGCGAAGGCATTCTCCTCCCGCAGCGCCACGGCCCCGCCCATTACGTCCCCGCGGCCGCATGGATGCTTGGTCGCGGAATGCACCACGCCTAGAGGATCGGCGTGGCGGCGTTGCCGCAGAAGCAGAGCGTCCCGGCCGCGCGGGCCCAGTCGGCCACCCAGGCGATGTCGGTGACCCGCAGCATCGGGTTGGAAAGGGTCTCCACCCATCAGCCGGGCGGGCGTCCGCGGCGCCTCCTCGACGGCCCGGGGATCCGTGAGGGCGACGAACTCCACCCGCAGGCCCCGGCAGCGAGGATCTCCCGGAACCGCTGTGCCAGGCCACGGTAGAGATCCTGCGAGAGCATCGCCCGGCTTCATAGGAAGGGGGCCCGGAAGACGGCGAAGGCGAGGGCTCCCTCCAGGGCCGCCCAGTTCAGGTGGCCATGGCGGATGTAGATCCGCCCGTGCGGGTCGCTCCCATCCGCGGCTTGCTCGAAGGTGGTGGACAGACAATGAGGGAGTGAAGCCACTGCCCCGGTGGCCGGGTCGGTGCGGGATCCTGCATGGACGGCCAGGGTTTCCAGGCGCATCGGGACTCGTCGGCGGAGGCAGGGCTTCAGGGGCCGAGCAGCCCGCTCAGGCCCAGTTGACCGGTCAGGGCGTTCAGCCGCTCCGCCGCATGGGTCTGGGAGCGCTCGATGGCCTGATTGATGGCCGCCACCAGCAGGTCCTGGAGCATCTCCACATCCCCAGAGGAGAGCAGGGCAGGGTCGATGGCGATGGATTGCACCCGCTGATCGCCGGAGATCACGATGGTGATGGCCCCCCCGCCCGCTGTCACCGTCAGGGTCTCCTGGGCGAGAGCCTCCTTCGTCTTCACCATCTCCTCCTGCAGCCGCTGGATCTGCTGGAGGAGCTGCATTGGGTTGCCCAGCCCACGCATCTTGGTCATTGTTAGGCTCCTGAGAAAGGGATAGAGGCCTTATTCCTCCTCCACCTGGGCGCCCAGCTCCTCCACCGCCCGCTGGATCAGGGGGTCCTCAGCCACCGGGCGCCGGCGGGGGGTCTTGCGGGCCACGATGTTGTGAATCCTCACCGGGATCCCGAACGCGTGGCTTAGGATGTCCTCCACCAACGCTTGAGCCTTCGCTCGGGGATCCTGGAACTTGTCCCGCAGCAGCTCGGAGGGCCAGGCCAAGACCACAGTGTGGCCTTCCGCCGCATGGAGGGCGCAGGATTTCAACAGCGCCTCGGTGGGCAGGCTCTGGGCCCGCACCGCCTTGAGGATGCTGGCCCAGCGCTCCCGAAGGGCCTCCAGGGTCAGCCCTCCCGGTGGGGAGGCGGGGCCCGGAGACGCCGGCGCGGGGGGCGCAGCGGTCGCCGCCGCGGGTGCCGGCGAGGGAGCCGGAGGAGAGGGAGGGGCGCTCCGGGCCGCCCGGGCCTGCTGACAGGCCAGGGCCGCCTCCACGAAGGCCAGCTCCAGTGCGAGCTGCGGCGACCAAGCGCTCCGGAAGTCCGCCGCTGCGGTCGTGAACAGGCGGATCAGACGAGGGAGGACCTCCGGGGGCAAGGCGCGGGCGTGCCGCTGGGCCGCGGCGCGCTGCTCTGGCAGGAGGTCCGCCCCGCTGGCATCCCCCCATTGCAGCCACATAACCGCACGCAGGTGTTCCACCAGCTGTCGGGCAAGCTGCGGCGGATGCGCGCCCTCCTCTACGGCACGGGCGAGGAGGGTCAGCCCGCGCGCTGTTTCCCCTGCGCACAGGGCCTCCGCGATCTCCCCCACCAGATCCCAGCGCCCGGCCCCCAGGGTCCGCTGCACGCGCTCCACCGTGATGGTCTCTTCGTCGTTGGCGAGCTGATCCAGCAGGGTTACCGCGTCCCGCAGGCTGCCGACTGCCTGACGACCGATCCAGGCCAGGGCCTCCGGCTCGGCAGAGAGCCCCTCGGTGGCCACGATCTCCTCCAGCCGCCGGACGATCTCAGCCGTCGTCAGGCGGCGGAAATCGAAGCGCTGGCAACGGGAGAGGATCGTGGTGGGGATCCGATGGGGCTCGGTGGTGGCCAGGACGAAGATCACGTGGGGCGGGGGCTCCTCCAGGGTCTTGAGGAGGGCGTTGAAGGCCTCGGTGGTCAGCATATGCACCTCATCGATGACGTAAACCTTATACCGGGCCTCGCTGGGGGAGAAGCGAACCCGCTCCCGCAGGTCTCGGATCTCATCGATGCCCCGGTTGGAGGCGGCGTCGATCTCGATCAGGTCGATGAGGCGCCCTTCGTTGACCGCCTGGCAGATCCGGCAGCGATCGCATGGTCGCTCCTCCACCGCCTCCGTCAGGCAGTTGACCGCCTTGGCCAGCAGGCGGGCCGTGGTGGTCTTGCCGGTCCCCCGCGGCCCGGCGAACAGATATGCGTGCGCGATGCGACCCAGGCGCAGAGCGTTGCGCAGGGTGCGGGTCACATGCTCCTGGCCGACCACTTCCTCGAACCGTCGGGGGCGCCACTTGCGGTAGAGGGCCAACGGCATCGGCGGCACGCTCCGGAGTCCTGCCGGTCTGGCGGCCATTATAACCGACAGGCGGGAAGCTGGCAACGCGGGGCCATGCCTCCGCCCTGGGAGTCGTGCCAAAATCATAGGACAACGGCGAGCAGTTGGCCCCCAAAGCGGCCAGGCCCGAAAAATTAGGATATAACCCTGCTTCGGCAAAACTTGACAAAATCCTTGGCCCGATTATCATAGAAACAAATCGGAACGCAGAACCGGAGCGCAGGGGGAATGTTCTGAGGGTTTTGCCCGTCGGGTCAACACAAGGCTCGCCCGACGGCTTTTTGTTTGGAAGCTCAGGCGCCCGCTCACCCCGAGGCCGCGCCGCTCGCCCTTGGGTCCCCTGCTTCCGGTCGAATCGTTCCGCAACGGGAAGCAGGGAGTCCGCCCCTCGCGGGCTTCGAAAATCTTGCTTAAGGAGTTGCAGCAATGCCTGGTCAGCGCGTTAAGGGCACCGTCCGCTGGTTCAACCGGACCAAGGGGTACGGCTTCATCCGGCCGGACGAAGGGGACCGCGATGTCTTCGTCCACTACACAGCGATCGTCGGCCAGGGGTTCCGCAACCTCGAGGAGGGCGAGCGGGTGGAGTTCACGATCCGCGAGACCCCTAAGGGCCTCCAGGCGGAGCAGGTCGTGCGCCTGTCCGAGTGAACACGGTGCCAGCTCCACCCGACCCGGGGCGGCGGGAGCCTCCAGGCGGAGGCTCCCGCTGTTTTTCTCCAGACTCTATATCCTCCATGTAAGGAGATCCCCTTAGAGTGCGCCAATGTCAAGGTACGAGTTGCGCTTCTTAGCGATGAGGCGCAGAATATTCTCAATGAAATGCGTGGCGGACGCTCGGCCTGGATCACGTGCGGAGCGCAGGCATGCCGATTCGAGTGCTGGACCCGGAGCTGGTGGCTCAGATCGCGGCCGGGGAGGTAATCGAGCGCCCGGCCTCGGTGGTCAAGGAACTGGTGGAGAACGCCCTGGACGCGGGCGCTTCGCGGATCGAGTTGGAGACGGAGGGGGGCGGCCGTTCGCGCATCCGGGTCGCCGATGACGGGTGCGGCATCCCGGCGGCGGAGGCCGCCCTCGCCTTCGCCCGCCACGCCACCAGCAAGATCTCCGCCCCTGAGGACCTCTTCCGTATCGCCACCTTAGGGTTCCGGGGCGAAGCCCTGGCGGCCATCGCCGCCGTTGCCCGGATCACCTGCCGGACCCGGGCCGCCGGGGAAGCGCTGGGCACGTATCTCCGCATCGAGGGGGGGGAGATCCGGGAGCAGCGGCCTCTGGCGCTTCCTCCGGGCACGGAGATGATCGTGGAGGACCTGTTCTTCAACACCCCGGCTCGCTGGAAGTTCCTAAGGGGGGAAGGCGCGGAGCGGCGGGCCATCGACCTCTGGATCAGCCGCTACGCCCTGGCTTACCCGAAGGTCGCCTTCTTTCTCCGGCACGACCGGCGGGAGGCCCTGACGCTCCCCGCCGCTCGCGAGCCCCGCCATCGCCTCGCCGCCCTCTACGGCGCAGAGGTGGCGGAAGTCCTCCTGAAGGTGAGCGAAGCGGACGAAGAGGTGCGGATCTCCGGGTGGATCAGCCCGCCGGGGATGGATCGCCCGGACCGCCAGGAGATGGCCTTCTTCGTGAACGGACGCTGGGTGCAGGACCGGATGCTCCCAGCAGCGGTGCTGCAGGCCTATCACACGCTGCTCCCCACTGGCCGCTTTCCGTGGAGTTTTCTCTGGATCGATCTCCCCCCCGACGCGGTGGATGTGAACGTTCACCCGGCCAAGATCGAGGTCCGTTTCCGGGATCCGGATCGGGTGTTCCGGCTGGTCCAGCGCGCCGCGCACCAGGCCCTCCGCCAGATGGCCCCTCGTGTCTTTCAACCTGTCGACTCCTCGACGGTGCCGGTTTCGATCCCCGCCCGTCCTCTCCCGCCCCGGGAGCCCACGCCTGTCCTTCCGAAGCCATCTGGATCTGGAGAGGAGGCCGCCCGTCTTCCCCCGCTCCGGGTGATCGGGCAGCTCCAGGCCACTTACATCGTCGCCGAGGGGCCGGATGGCCTCTACCTGCTGGACCAGCACGCGGCGCACGAGCGGGTTCTGTATGAGGAGCTCCTGGCCCGGCGTCAGGAAGGGCCGCTCCCGGCCCAGCCGCTGTTGCAACCGATGCTGCTGGAGGTCTCGCTGGAGGAAGGGAGCCTGCTGGAGGAACACCAGGGGACGCTGCGCGAGCTGGGGTTCTGGATCGAGCCCTTCGGCCCCCGCACCGTCCGCGTGCGGGCCATCCCGGCCGTCCTCTCCGCCGAAGCGATCCGGGCGGTGATCCAGGACCTCCTGTTCGACCTGCACGAAGCGCGACGGCCGATGGAGGCCGCTTTAGAGGCTCGCTGGATCCGGAGCATCTGCAAGCGCGCTGCCGTGAAGGCCGGGCAGGTCCTCAGCATGGAGCAAATGCAGCATCTGGTGCGGGCGCTGGAGGGGTGCGCCACGCCCTGGACCTGCCCGCACGGCCGGCCGACGGTGTTGCGGTTCCCGCTGGGCCGGCTGGCCCATCAGTTCGGACGGGAGCCATGAGGGGAGCGAGCCCGCCCCTGGCTCCTGAGAAGTTCACCGGCCCCGACGTTCGGGCATCTTGCCGTCCGGCTTCTTCGAAGAGTCAGAACTCGGACCCGCCGCGGGGGTAGGGGACGGCGAGAGCGTGGCGAAAGCTCTGGACCGGGTGGAGTGCATGATGGCGCCCGGGCCTCAGCCGCCTGGATGGAGGCCGTAGGCGCGGTAAGCCTGCCCCCATCCCACCCGCCGTCCCCGCTGGAGCGCCTGCTCCAGGGAGAGATCATTCGTGGGATCAGCGTCGCGCCGAGAGGCCAGGACCAGCGGGAGCGCTCGCGCGATCTCGCTGTAGCTGAAGCCCTGAGCGTGGAGGCCCATCAGATCTGTAATGGAGATCGTTGGCGTGAGCCCGAGGGTCGGAAACGTCTGGCTGATCCAGCGGGCCAGGGCGAGGGCCACCGGGTGGACCCGGGTCACCGGGACCGTCGGGGTGAGCGTAGGCGTCGGCGCGGGCTCCTCCGTCGGCGCTACTGCCCCAGCCTCCCGGGCCATTGCCAGCCCCAATCCCAGGGCCAGCCCGGTGCCCAACAGACTGCCCATCATTCTGATCGCCCCTCGTCGCATCTCCTATCCCTCCGGTTCGGGGCTCGGAGAACGAACGCGGCTCCAGCTTCGGGTGAGCTCCAGGTCCGCGGGAGACCCGGGACCGGATGGAGGCAAGTCCTGATCTACAGCTCTTCTAAATCATAAACCGCCTCAGAGTTCGAGGAAGATACGCGTGATACTTACCACATCCCGGCCGGTTTCCTAAGAGGGCGAGGGATGGGTTGGCTCACCCCTCATCTGGAAGAGCGGCGCTGGATCGCCCGGGCGCGGAAGGGGGATCCGGAGGCCGTCGCGGCGCTGTATCAGCATTACGCCGATGGCGTCTACCGTTATCTGCTCTACCGGGTGGGTGACGCCGAGCTGGCAGAGGACCTCACCGCGGACGTGTTCCTCAGGATGATCGAGGACCTGCCGCGGTATGAAGAGCGGGGCCTTCCCTTCGGCGCCTAACTGTTCCGTATCGCCCGGGCCCGCCGGATCGATCGCTGGCGGCGGCAGGGGCAGCGCCCCCTCGTGGCGCTGGAGGACACGGAGACGGGGCCGCAGCTCAGCCAGGACATCCCGGAGGATGAGGTTACGGTCTCGGAGATGATCCAGCGGGCGCTGCGGGTGCTCACCGAGGAGCAACAGGAAGTGGTGGTCCTGCGCTTCCTGGTCGGGATGAGTCTGGAGGAGGTGGCCCGGGCGATGGGGAAATCCGTGGGCGCCGTTAAGGCCCTCCAGCATCGCGCCCTAAGCGCCTTAGCCCGTTGTCTGGAGAAGATCCGGTGATGGATCCGAAGCGAGACGCGCATGAAGGCGAGATCCTGGAGCGATGCCTGCGCCAGCTGGAGCAGGGCGCGGACCTAGAGACGTGCCTGCGGGAGGTCCCCGAGGCCATCCCCCTGCGCCCGCTTCTGGAGACCGCCCTCTGGCTCCGGCGCGGCCAGGAGGTGGCCCTCGCTCCTGCGGCGCGCCAGCGGCTGATCCGCCAGGGGCAGCTCTACGCAGCGCGGCGAGCGGCTGCCCCGCGGGCGTCCTGCCCGGCCTCCCGCTGGGCGTGGGCGCTGGTGGCCGCGCTGGGCTTCATCTTGGTCCTTTTGAGCGCGGTGGGGGCAGCGGAGGCCAGCCTGCCCAGCGAGCCCCTGTATCCGGTCAAACGGGCCGTGGAAGGTCTAGTCACCCTGGGGATGTCGCCTGAGGAGCAGGCCCTCTACTTGGCGGAGCGACGCTGGTCGGAGTTCGAAGTGGCTGCCGCCCGAGGTCGCTGGCTCCCGGACCTCGCCGAGGAGAGCCTGGTCCGTCTGGAGAGGGCTGCCCGCCTGAGGGCGGAACGCCCCGCAGGGCGCGCAGCCGCGCTGCGGGCCCTCTATGAGCGTCAGGGCCTCCTCCTGGAGGAGGCTGCGGCGGTCGCCCCGCCGGAACTTCGTCCCGCCCTGGCCCGCGCGCGCCAGCACTGGGCCAGGCTGGTGCCCGCCTTCAGCTGGCCTGAAGGAGAGATCCCCGAACCGACCGGCCCCGTGGAGACGCTGGTCCCGCCGGAACCGACGGCGGAGCTCCCGCGGGAGCGAACCCATACTCCGCCGCGCCCGGAGAAACGAGAGACGCCTCCCACGCTGCGCACCCCATCGAGCCAGGAAAAGAAAGAAACGCCCGGCCCGGATCGCACCCCACCCAGCCAGAAAGAGGAGGACACTCCGAGCCCTCCCCGAGGCGAGGATTCCGCTCTGCCAGGGGACCAGGATTCGAGGGACCCTCCGGAAGGGCGAAGGTAAAGTTGTCCTCGGCTGCGCGTCTTTCTCCACGGCGGGGCCCGGCTATCCAGGGCTGGGCTGCTTTGTCGATCCTCGACAAAGCGGATAGAATACGGAGAACCTGCCCTCAAGCGGAGCAACGAATGGAACGGCTCTGGACCCCCTGGCGGATGGCTTACCTGAAAGGGGAGGGCGAGGCGCCTCAAGGTTGCATCTTTTGCCGGAAGGTCAATGGCTCCGATGCGGCGGAACACATCCTCCTTCGCGGGCACACCGCATACGTGACCCTCAACCGATACCCCTACAACAATGGCCACCTGATGGTTATCCCCTACGCCCACGTGCCCAGCCTGGAGGAACTGGACGCTCCGACCATGCTGGAGATGATGCAGCTCGTCGCCCTCTCCTTGAAGGTCCTCCGTCAGGCCTACCGGCCGGAGGGGTTCAATATCGGGGCCAACATCGGCCGGCCCGCTGGCGCTGGGGTGGCCGACCACGTCCATATCCACGTCGTTCCCCGCTGGACGGGGGATACGAATTTCATGCCGGTCATCAGCAACACCCGCGTGCTCCCCGAATGGCTGGACGACACCTACCGCCGTCTCCGTCCGCTGTTCGATGAGCTGGCTTCCTCCCTTCAGTGGCCATCCGGGGATCCCTGATCCGGGGGTGGAGAGGACACGGAGGCACCTCCTGGCGAAAGGGAACGATCGCTCGTCGGCCCGGGAGGGCGGATCCCTAACGGAGCAGGATCGACAGAAGGCCTTGTTCACAGAGGGAAGGCCATGCCCAAAGACGGTCGGGATCCGGTGATCGTGGGGGCGGCGCGCACGCCCATCGGGAAGCTGCTGGGGGCGCTCTTGCCCCTTCCGGCGTCCCAGCTGGGCGCGGTGGCCATCCGCGAGGCCATCTGCCGGGCGGGCATCGATCCCGCCCACGTTGACGAGATCATTATGGGGGAGGTGGTCCAGGCCGGCAGCGGGATGGCCCCGGCCCGACAGGCCGCGGTCGCCGCCGGGATCCCCGTCGAGGTGGGGGCTGTCACCGTCAACAAGGTCTGCGGCTCAGGGCTCAAGGCGGTGATGCTGGCGGCCCAGGCGGTGAAGGCGGGGGATGCGGACGTAGTGGTGGCCGGGGGGATGGAGAGCATGAGCAACGCCCCGCACCTGATCCGATTGCGGGCGGGGATGCGTTATGGTCACCTCCAGGCAGAGGACAGCCTGATCGCCGACGGCCTGCGCTGCCCCTTCAACCAGGTGTTGATGGGGGAGCTGGCCGAGTTCATCGCTGACCAGTTCGAGGTGAGCCGTGAGGAGATGGACGCCTTTGCCCTGGAGAGCCATCGCAAAGCCGTGGCCGCCATCGACGCCGGTCGATTCCGGGCCGAGATCGTCCCGGTGGTGGTCCCCAGCGGCAGGGGGGGCACCCGGGTGGTGGATACGGATGAAGGCCCCCGACGGGATACTTCCATGGAGGCCCTGGCCCGCCTCAAGCCGGCCTTCCGGCCCAACGGGCGGGTGACGGCGGGGAACTCCCCTGGGCTCAACGATGGGGCGGCGGCGGTGGTGGTGATGAGCCGGGCGAAGGCGGAGGCCCTGAGGGTCCCGCCTCTGGCCCGGATTGTGGGCTACGCCCAGGCGGCGGTGGATCCCCAGTGGTTGTTCTACGCACCGGCGAAGGCGATCCCCCGCCTTCTGGAGCGGGTGGGCTGGCGCTGGGAGGACGTTGACCTCATCGAGATCAACGAGGCCTTCGCCGCCCAGGTCCTGGCGGATGCCAAGGCCATGGAACAACAGGGATACCGGTGGGACTGGAGCCGGGTAAACGTGAACGGCGGGGCGATCGCCCTCGGGCACCCGGTAGGAGCGAGCGGCGCCCGCATCCTGGTCACCATGATCTACGCCCTGCGGGACCGCGGGCTGCGCCGGGGCATCGCCGCCCTGTGCCTGGGCGGAGGGGAGGCCGTGGCCATGGCCGTGGAGATCGAGTGAGAGCGGCTTCCGCCGCGATCCTTGCGTTATTGAAGGCGGAGGTTCGGGGCGAAAGCTCCTTCTACGAAAACCGTTTGTCGTAGGAGCGGCTTTCGCCGCGACCCTTGCGTCATCGAAGACCCAAGGTTCTGGGAGAAAGCCCCTCCTACAAAAACCGTTTGTCGTAGGAGCGGCTTCCGCCGCGATCTTTTGCGTCATTGAGGGCGAAGGTTCGGGGCGAAAGCCCCTCCCACCGAAAATTCATTATCCCTGTAGGAGCGGCTTTCGCCGCAATCTATCGTGGATTGAAGACGGAAGGTTCGGGGTTGAAGCGCATCCTGTCGAGGGCAAACGTTTGGGGCTGAAGCCCCCATGCAGGAAAACCGATCACGCACCCCGACGATGGGGGGATCGCCATGGCGCTGCAAGATGTTCGAACGGTAGGCGTAGTGGGTTGCGGCCTGATGGGCTCGGGGATCGCCGAGGTGTGCGCGCGGGCCGGCTTTCAGGTCATCGTCCGCGAGGTGAACGAGGAGCTCCTCCGCAAGGGGCTGGACCGCATCCGGGCCTCGATGGCGAAGGCGGTGGAGCGGGGCAAGCTGGCCCCCGCCGAGATGGAGGCCGCCTGGGGGCGCATCCGGGGCACCCTGCAGATAGAGGACTTCGCCGCCTGCGACTTGGTCATCGAGGCGGTGGTGGAGGACCTGTCGACCAAGAAGCAGGTCTTTGCGGAGCTGGATCGCATCTGCCCGCCCCACGCCGTCCTGGCCAGCAACACCTCCTCCCTCTCCATCACCGAGCTGGGGAGCGTCACCCGGCGACCGGAGAGGGTCATCGGCTTCCATTTCTTCAACCCGGTCCCGGTGATGCCGCTTCTGGAGATCGTCATCGGGCTGCAGACGGCGGAGGAGACGGTGGCCCTGGGCCGGGCCCTGGCCGAGCGCCTGAACAAGACGGTGGTGATCTCCAAGGACCGCCCGGGGTTCATCGTCAACCGCCTGCTGATCCCCTACCTCCTGGACGCCATCCGGCTCCTCGAGGAGGGGGTGGCGACCATGGAGGACATCGACACGGCGATCCGGCTGGGCCTGAACCACCCCATGGGGCCGTTCACCCTGATGGACTTCGTGGGATTGGACACGTTGCTCTTCATCGCCGACGCGATGTTTGAGGAGTTCAAGGACCCGCGCTACGCGGCCCCGCCTCTGCTGCGCCGCATGGTGGCCGCCGGCTGGCTGGGCCGCAAGAGCGGGAAGGGGTTCTACACGTACGCGGCGTGAGGGAGGCGGGTTAGAGCAGACCCGGTGGTGTTCGATCTGGACATCGGGTCCATCCTGAGCTTTAAGGAGGTTTCCGATGGGGGTGGAGATCCTGGCGCAGGCGGGGTTGAACTTCGAGCTCTCCGAAGAGCATCGGATGTTCCAGCAGGTGGTGCGGGAGTTCGCCCAGAAGGAGATCGCCCCGGCGGCCGCCCGCTACGATGAGACGGGGGAGTTCCCCTGGGAGACGGTGCGCAAGATGGCCGCCATGGGCCTGATGGGCCTGGAGGTCCCCGAGGAATACGGCGGCCAGGGGCTGGACGCCATCGCCTCCGTCCTGGCCAAGATCGAGATCGCCAAAGCCGACGCCGCCCACAGCACGATCATGTCCGTCAACAACACCCTCTTCTGCTTCCCCATCCTCACCTTCGGGACCGAGGAGCAGAAGCGCAAATATGTGACGCCGGTGGCCACCGGCCAGGCCATGGGCGCCTATGCCCTCACCGAGCCTCAGGCAGGCTCCGACGCCGCCAGCATACGCACCCGGGCAGCCCGCAAAGGGGACGTTTACATCATCAACGGGCGCAAGTCCTGGATCACCAACGGCCCGGTGGCCGATTACATCGTCCTCTTCGCCGTGACCGATCCCGAGAGGAAGCATCGCGGCATCAGCGCCTTCATCATCGAGACGAACCGCCCCGGGTTCAGCCGCGGCAAGAAGGAGGAGAA
Source organism: Thermoflexus sp. (assembly GCA_017743605.1). Classification (GTDB taxonomy): domain Bacteria; phylum Chloroflexota; class Anaerolineae; order Thermoflexales; family Thermoflexaceae; genus Thermoflexus. The sequence continues at coordinate 11,815 of JAGHYO010000023.1, forward strand.
GCTGGGCATCCGGGCCAGCGCCACCTGCGAGATCTACCTGGACAACTACGAGTGCCCGGTTGAGAACCGGCTGGGGGAGGAGGGCGCGGGCTTCCGGATCGCTATGACCACCCTGGACGCCGGGCGGGTGGGGATCGCGGCCCAGGCCGCAGGGATCGCCGAGGCGGCCTATGAGGCAGCCCTCGCCTGGGCCAAGCAACGGGAGGCCTTCGGCCACAAGATCGGGGAGTTCCAGGCCATCCAGTGGAAGCTGGCCGACATGCGGGTGAAGCTGGAGGCGGCCCGCCTGCTCACCCTCCAGGCGGCCTGGAAGCGGGAGCGGGCCAAGCGCACGGGAGAGCGCTACACCCTGGAGGCGGCCATGGCCAAGCTGTTCGCCAGCGAGGCCGCCCAGTGGATCACCTACGAGGCCATCCAGATCCACGGCGGCATGGGCTACAGCCGGGAGATGCCGGTGGAGCGCTACTTCCGCGATGCCCGCATCACCACCATCTATGAGGGCACCAGCGAGATCCAGCGCCTGGTCATCGCCCGTCAGATCCTGGGGTTCAAGGGCGGTGTCTGAGCCCCACATCCTCTAAGGAGCGGAAGATCCGCCCATGAAGGCCATCGTCTTCTACCAGCATGGAGGTCCAGAGGTGCTGGAGGCAGCGGAGCTGCCCGCGCCCTACCCGGGGCCGGGCGAGGTGCAGGTCCGCGTCCACGCCTGCGCGATGAACCATCTGGATCTCTGGGTGCGGCGCGGGATCCCCACCCTGCGGCTGGAGATGCCCCACATCCTGGGCTCGGACGTGGCCGGGGTGGTGACCGAGACAGGCCCGGAGGTCTCGGGGATCCAGGCAGGGGATCGGGTGGTGGTGAACGCCACCCTCAGCTGCGGGGCCTGCGAGTTCTGCCTGCGGGGGGAGGACAACCGCTGCCGCCGGGGGGCGATCCTGGGCGAGCACGTGCGGGGGGGCTACGCAGAGTATGTGGTGGTGCCGGCCCGCAACATCCTGAAGCTGCCGGAGGGCTTCCCCTACGAGGAGGCGGCAGCCGCCTCCCTGGTGTTCCTCACCGCCTGGCACATGCTGATCACCCGAGGCGGGTTACGGCCCGGGGAGGATGTGCTCATCGTGGGAGCCGGGGGCGGGGTGAACACCGCGGCCCTTCAGATCGCCAAGCTGGCGGGTGCCCGGGTGGTGGTGGTCGCTTCAAACCCGCAGAAGGCGGAGCGGGTTCGCGCCCTGGGCGCTGATTATGTCCTCGATCGCTCCCAGGAGCCGGACTGGTCCCGCGCGGTCTGGCAGTGGAGCGGCCGGCGGGGGGTGGATGTGGTGGTGGACAACGTGGGGCAGGCCACCTGGATGAAGAGCATTCGCTGTCTGCGGCCAGGCGGGCGCCTGCTGGTGGTGGGGGCCACCTCGGGCCCGAACCCGGAGGATTTCGACATCCGGTATGTGTTCTCCCGGCAGATCAGCATTCTGGGCTCCACCATGGGGACCCGGGATGATTTCCGGACGGTGATGGGGTTGATCTTCGCCGGTCGGCTGGGGCCGGTGATCGACCGGGTGTTGCCCTTCACGGAGGAAGGGGTGCGGGAGGGCCATCGCCTGCTGGAGAACGGGGCGGTCTTCGGGAAGATCGTCTTTCAGATGGATGGAGAGCGGTGAGCCCTTGACGGATCGCCACGCCCATGCTACGTATTGCTGAAGATCATCTTTCGGATGGATAGGGGGGTGAGCCCGCGCTGGCGCGCCCTAGGGGCGCTGTGGTTGGCTTACTTCGCCCTGCTGAACGCCCTGCGGGCCCTGTATTATGGGCTGGCGATCTCACCGGCCTGGGCCGAGGCGGGCGTCCAGGCTCCCTGGGCCTATCTCACAGGGGCGGCAGGGCTGTGGGCGGCGATCTTTGGGGGGCTGGCCGTATTCTGGTGGCGTCGGGGGCGCCCGGCCACCGGGCTGGCCCTCGGGGCGATGGTCCTGTATCAGGCGCACATCTGGGCCCACCGCCTGCTGCTGATGCGAAGCCCCTTCACGGCGGGAAGCCACGGCTTCGCCCTGCTGATCACCCTGCTCACCCTCCTTCTTACCAGCGGGCTCCTCGGAGGCATCCGGCGAGTGCCGTCCGGACGGGATCCTGGCTCCTGAGCGCTCATCCCTGCATGTCGAAGGAGGTTGAGATGAATGAGAAGCGATACATTGCCCAGATGATCAGAGCGATAGAGGAGGATCAGGAGAAGTGGAAAAATATGTTCCAGAGAGACCCGGTGAAGGCGCTTCAGGAGCTGGCGGAAACTGCGAGACCGAGTCCGCTCCAGTACGATGTATTGATTTATCGCATAGCGGTGATAACGCTGGGCGCGATCGGCGTGATAGCGACCCTGGGCGCCATCGTCCTGACCGGGCTAAGAGGGGAGAGGACTGAGATCCCCGATGTAGTGACAGCTCTGGGATCCGCAGCGATCGGAGCCCTGGCTGGGCTTCTGGCCCCATCCCCTCGGGAGTAGCGGATCGGCTGGGCCTGCAATAGGGTAAGGCCAAAAGGGGATGCCCCGATTGGGACATCCCCTTCTGACGTTCACCGATAGATCGGCGTATCGCCTTCAGCCTTCCATCACCTCCTGGATCTGATCCAGGGCCCAGTCCAGGTCCTCGGGGGAGATCACCAGGGGCGGGGCGAACCGCAGGATGTGCTCGCGGGTTTCCTTGACCAGCATGCCCCGTTCCTTCAGGGCCTCGCAGAAGCGCCGGGCCCCGCCGGCTTCGGGACGGAGCTCGATCCCGATCAGCAGGCCGCGGCCGCGCACCTCCTTGATATACGGGCTCCGGATCGCCCGCAGCCGCTGCATGGCGTGCTCCCCCAGGGCCGCCGCCCGTTCCGGCAGACCCTCCTCCACGATCACCCGCAGGGCCTCCCGGGCCACGGCCGCGGCCAGGGGGTTGCCTCCAAAGGTGCTCCCGTGATCCCCCGGCCGGAAGAGGCCCAGGATGTCCCGGCGGGAGACCACCGCGGAGACGGGCAACACCCCGCCCCCCAAGGCCTTGCCCAGGATCACCATATCCGGTTGCACATCCTCCCACCACGAGTCCAGAAGCTTCCCGGTCCGTCCGAGGCCGGTCTGGATCTCATCGGCGATGAAGAGGACGTTGTGGCGCCGGCAGATCTCGGCGGCGCGGGCGAGATCGCCGGGCGGCGGCACCCGCACCCCGCCCTCCCCCTGGATGGGCTCCACCAGGAAGGCCACCGTGTTCGGGGTGATGGCCCGCTCCAGGGCCTCCGCGTCCCCATACGGGATGATCACAAAGCCCGGCGTGTAAGGGCCGAAGTCCTCCCGATACTGCGGCACCGTGGAGAAGCTGATGATGGTGGTGGTCCGGCCGTGGAAGTTCCCCTCGCAGACGATGATCTCCGCCTGATCCCGAGGGACTCCCTTCACCCGGTATCCCCACTTGCGGGCGGTCTTGATGGCGGTCTCCACCGCCTCGGCCCCCGTGTTCATCGGCAGGGCCATTTCATAGCCGAGCAGCTCGCAAAGCTCCTTCAGGAAGGGACCCAGCTGGTCGTTCCGGAAGGCCCGGGAAGTCAGCGTCACCCGCTGGGCCTGCTCGATCAGGGCCCGGATGATGCGGGGATGCCGGTGCCCCTGGTTAAGGGCCGAGTATCCGCTTAGGCCGTCCAGATAGCGGCGCCCCTCCACATCATACACCCACGCCCCTTCCGCCCATGCAATGACCACATCGATGGGATGATAGTTCGGGGCGCTGTAAGTGTTCTCCATCTCGATGTAATCGATCGAGCGAAGCAGCGTCTGAGCAGACATGGATGCCTCCTTATTCGATCAGGATCGGATTCGCCTTTGTGGAGCCAAGCCCTTCGCGTCTGGGACCGGGGCCGGGATGGCGCAGGAGGCTGGGACCTGCATGGCTTGCTCCGAGGCCTGCATCACCAGCTCCTCGATCCGCACCCGAGCCTCGATCTCCCGGACGGTCTCCAGCGCGAGCCGGACGATCACCCGGGGCAGCATCCGGAACTGACAGAAATCCTCCCCGGGCATGATCGAGAGCTTATAGGTCCCGATGGCCTGCGCCCTCTTGATGATCTCGACCTCGTCCATCCCAACCAGCGGGCGTGGGATGGGCACAGTCGTCGCGTCCTTGATGATGTCTAAGCTCTCCGGAGTCTGGGAGGCTACCTGCAAGAGGGAATCGCCGGTCGCCGGGGCCAGCCCGCCCTCCCGGCGGGTGAGGGCCTCCGTCACCCAGACCATCCACCGACGGTGGAGGATCCGGCGATAGGGGGTGGGGGCGGTCAGGACGATGGCGCGCTGGCATTCTCCGATGGGCAGGATATACGGCCAGAGGTTCATCCCGTAGGGCTGGAGCGGGCGCACCAGGGCCATGGCTTTGGCCTCTGAGGCGGCCCAGTCTGCAAGGGGCCCACTGTGGAAATGGATGGGGATCACCTCGCCGCCCCGCTTGAGCATCAGGTGGCCGGCCACGGGGGAGTCGATGCCGCCGGAGAGCAGCAGTCCCACCTTCCCGCTGACCCC
>JAGHYO010000405.1 GCA_017743605.1 Thermoflexus sp.
CTCATAAGCCCGGGACGCCGGCGCGAATCCGTTTCCATCCCTCCTTGGGGATTCCTCGGGCGCTCCGGAGAGGGCGCGGGCGGCGTGCCTGCCCTTAGTGGAATCGACGGCCACTGCCTCCACCTTCACCTTCCCCAGCGTGTACCCTCAGTCCAGAAGGGCTTGCAGAATCTGGTGCCAGATCCCCTTCTCCTGAAGTTCCGGAAACCGCCGCCAGGCGGTCTGATCGGCGCCATATGGGCGGGGCCTATCGCACCACCGGCAACCTGTAACCCGCACATACAGGATCCCGTTGAGGACCTTGTGGTCATCTACCCGCAGTACTGCATAACGGCCTGCCGCATCGGCTCATACCAGGGTTGCTGCTCGGGCGGACACTGGCATCCCTGGGCCGCGGAACAGGCCAGGACGCCGGCCATCAGGACTTCATGTCCGAGCCTCCTTCCGCATGCTCAGATCCGGGGAGCGACATCCTGAGCGTGATCCTTGCTTCACTTCTCCCGAAATTCGACGGCCCGCCGTTCGCGCCCGGCCATCGCGGCTTGCTCCATCTGCCTGTTGATCTCCGCCTTCCATTCGAGAGCCCTGCTTAAATCGTCAAGATGATCGGAAACGCATTCCCGAATGAGGGGCTGCGGTCGCTCGCCGCCCTGCGCGCGGGCGACGGCCTCCTTCGCGGGGCAGGCCGGATCCTGAGCAGCCGCCAACAGCGACACAACCACTGCCCCCATTAGCAATGCTTCCTTGAGCTCTTTCTTCATGGCTGACCCCCTTTAGATCTGGATCCGGAAGCCGGTGTTGCGATACACTTCCTCTTCGGCCCGGCGGCGCGCCTCCTCCGGGGTGTCCCCAACGCCGCTGAAATCCCCCCTGTCGGTGTGAACGGTGACCTTATAGGAGTGGCCGGACCCCTCATATCCGGCGAGCTGGTCCGCGACGAAGCCGATCCCGCCGGTGATCGCATAGAAGAGGAGGTCCGCGGCCGTCGTGTGGTCCTTTCGCTCCTCGGTCACCCCGGTCACGGTGAGCTCCCGGCTTCCCTGACGATACTTGCGCTCCATGGTGTCCTCCCGGTTCTGAATTTGTTCACCACACAATTTACAGAGCTTGGGCGTGGCCTTCGAGGATGCGAATCGGCCAAAACCCGGCGCTTCCCGGCCAGAAGCCCTGGTCGCCCGGCTCCAGCGGCGTCGGGATCCGAAGAATCCAGGCCTCTCCCCCTTCCGGTCCCAGGAAGGTTCGAAGCCGAAGGATCTGCTGCAGGTGATAGGCGTCCCAACGCTCCCCGGCGAGCCGGGCGGCCTCGTCCAGCCAGACCTGCGCTTTCCTTCCATCTCCGCGCGCTCCGGCCTCCATGGCCAGGGCGATGGCCGCCCGGGTCAGCGGCAGGGACGCCAGGGCTCCGCGATCCGGCGCGCGCTTCAGGATGGATTCGAGCGCGCGGGCGGCTTCCCCGGCCTCCCGCCGCTTCGGCTTCCCCCGACGAACGGGGGGCTGCAGACCAGGAGGCCCTCCTGATCCAGATGTAGGCGCAGCAGCGCCGTCCACCCTTCGAGCCGAAGGAGCGGATGAGGGCGCTCGATCCACTCCTCAAACAGCTCCTGAAGCGTCTCCCGAAGGGCGTCGTTCGGCACGAAGGCGAGGGATCGCAGAAGAAGCCAGGCGGCCGCCTCGGAGGCCCACAGGGGACGCCTCGGGAGATCCGCGAAGGCGGCCTGGAGGTCACGGGAGGCCTTCTCGGCGGCAGAGGGCGGCGCGACGGCAAGCCAGCGGTAAAGCAGGAAGGCCTCCAGGGAGGCCAGCATCTGCCGGCGGGTCTGCCGCTCCGGGTCCGGGACGCCGGGAAGAAGAGGGCGGATCTGCCGGGCGATCCGAAACGCCGGCTCCGGCAGCCACGCGTGCGCCGCCGCAAATGAGGCCAGCAGCCCGATGTCGAAGGCGGCGGTCCGGATCTCCGGATCCGTGGGCAGCGATTCGGGGCGCAACATATCCTGCCACGGGCTTAGCATCCACCATACAACCAGCGGCAGCTCCGCCCGCGCCAGCGCGATAGCCCTCCGGCGCAGCCGCTCCAGCGTCTCCCGATCCGGCGCCGGCTTCCCCGAGGGCGGAAGGATCCATGAAGGCAGCTCCCTATCCCAATCCCCCTGCTCCAGCCGCTCCAGACCCCGGCGGATCCGCTCCAGAACCTCCGGATATCGCCGGGACCAGTTGCGCTCCGGGACGCTCTTCGGGCTCTCCCAGCCCACAAGGACATAAAGGACGCGGCGCAGCGTGTTGCGTCGTCGACGATCCATCCGCTGGCCCTGCAGGCCGACCTCCAGGGCCAGAGCCAGGATGAAGGCGAGGGGCATCCCGGGCCCGACCTTCCCGGCCTTCTCGATGAGCTCCGGAGGGATCCGCCGCCGCATCTCCACCCCCTTCATCCCACCATCTTCGCCGCCTTGACGGTTTTCGGGCTTTTTGTCAAATTGTGATCCCCCGCCAGATCCGGGCGGACGGCCAGGGCTTTCCGGTTTTTCCGGCGGAGCTTGTCCCGCAGGCAAGCCACGATCAGATCCGCCTCCTCCGGCGCCAGGCGGACGCCCCGCTCCATCAGCG
>JAGHYO010000406.1 GCA_017743605.1 Thermoflexus sp.
GGTCTGGGTGGGCGTATCCCTGGCTCTGATCGGGCTGGCGGGATGCCCGCGCCATCCCGCCAGCCCGATCAGAGCCAGGGAGACGCCCACCCAGACCGCGGCCATGGATCGCTGACCCAGGGCCTGATAGGCCAGCGCCGGGAGAAGGGCATACCCGCGCGGAGGACGCCGCTCAGCCGCCAATGCGCTCGGCCTCCTGACCGTAGATCTCCTTGAACCGGCGGTCATCGATCTCGTCCGGCCGCCCGTCGAACACCTTGATCCCATCCTTCAGCCCGATCACCCGGGTCGCGTAACGATGGACCAGATCCAGGAAGTGCAGGCTGCAGAGGACAGTGACGCCGTCCTTCCGGTTCAGCTCTTCGATGTAGCGGAGGATCGAATGGGCAAGGACGGGATCCAGGCTGGCGACCGGCTCGTCGGCCAGGAGCAGGCGGGGCTCCTGCATCAGGGCGCGGGCGATGCCGACCCGCTGCTGCTGGCCACCGGAGAGCTCGTCGGCTCGTTTGTCGGCGAGATCCGCCAGCCCCACCCGCTCCAGGGCCCGCATCGCCCGCTGCACCTCAGAAGGAGGAAAGTAGCCCAGCAGGCTGAGCCAGGGGTTGACATATCCCAGACGGCCTGCGAGGACGTTGGTGAGGACGGTCGCCCGTTTCACCAGGTTGAACTGCTGGAAGATCATGCCGATTTGGCGCCGGATCTTCCGCAGCTCCCGGGGGGAGGCGGCGGTGATGTCGATCCCGTTCCAGATCACCCGTCCGGAGGTGGGCTCGATCAGGCGGTTGATGCAGCGCAGCAGCGTGCTCTTCCCCGCCCCGCTGAGCCCGATGATGGCCACGAACTCCCCATCCTCCACCGTGAAGCTGACCTCATGCAGCGCCCGCGTCCCATCCGGATAGATCTTGGTCAAACGCTCCACAATCAGCGGCATGGGAGGTGCCCCCGGATCTCTCGGGATCGGGTCGGGGAGAACATCGGGATTTTCCTCATCGCATGGGCGGAAGGACCCGGCGGAGGGATCCCCGGATCTGACAGGCGGGGGACCGGGAGGCCGGTCCCCCGCTTCGGGATCACTTGGCCGGCTTCACCAGGTCCTCCAGCTTGTAGCCGGAGGCGCTCAGCTGAGCCCGGAACTCATCGTAGAAGGAGTCGTCCACCTTCTGCAGGCCCTCGATCTGATAGACCGTCTTCAGGGCCTGCTTGCCCTCCTCCGAGGCCGCGATCTCCAGCAGCGCCTGCCGGATCTTCTCCTTGAGGTCCGCCGGCAGATCCTTGACCACGCTGACGTTGTCGTTGGGGATCTTCGCCGTGGTGGCCAGCACCACCACCTTCTCCTTCACATCCGGCAGATCCTTCTCCACCGCGCCCCGGGCGTCCACATAGGTCGCCCCGGCGTCGCAATCCCCATTGTAGACCGCCTTGACCACGTTGGGGTGGGAGCCCGCGTTCACCGTCTTGGCGAAATCCTTGTCCGGGTCCACCCCGTTGGCCTTGAGCAGGATGCGGGGCATCAGATAGCCGGAGGTGGAGAGGGGATCCACCCAGCACATCACCTTGCCTTTGAGGTCGGCGAGGCTCTTGATCCCGGAGTCCGCCCGCACAATGATCTGCCCGGTGTAGTAGGTCTGGTTGAAGCGGACGGTGGCCAGGATCACCTCCACGCCGTATTTCTCGTGGGCCAGGAGGTAGCTTAAGGTGTTCAGCCATCCGATCTGGGCCTGGCCGGCCCCCATGGCCTCCACCGCAGCGGCGAAGCTGCTGGCCAGGTTGATCTTGACTTTCATGTTTAGCTTTTTGCTCAACAGCTCGGCCAGTTGCTCGCCCCCCCGCTTGATCTCCTCAGACTCCCCGGAGGGGACGAAGACCATCACCAGGGGGTTCTGCTCGCTGCCCAGAGGAGGCTTCTGAGGCGCGCAGGCCCCCAGAGCCAGGCCGAGGAACAGAACGCCGAGGGTCGCCACTCCCATCAGGCGTTTCATTGGAGAACCTCCTTCCTCGGATTTCGCGAACGCTCAGATCCATCTTAGGGGGGGAGGAAGGGGATGTCAAACACTATGGATCTCCAGCGTCGCGAAGGGGCCGTGGGTTGACGCAAACAGGAGGCCCTGTTACAATAACCCGCGCGCTAACAGAGGCCTGGGGAGGACGCTTAGGCGAACGAGGCGATGGATCAGGAGCGGCAACCTGCCCTCATCCTACGAACCGGGGGAAGCCCCATGGCACGCTGTGAGCTCTGCGGAAAAGGGACGGCTTTCGGCAACTACGTCAGCCACTCGAATCACGCCGAGCGCCGGCGGTTCATGGCCAACGTTCAGAAGAAGCGGGTCACCCTGAACGGGGTCACACGCCGGATCCACATCTGCACCCGCTGCCTGAAGGCCCTCCACAAGGCAAGGGCCTGATCCGCTGGCCTCCTCACGAGGGGATGGGGAGCCCGGTGAGGGCTTCCCATCCCCTGTTTTTTCATGCGGACGTGGAGCCGTTGGACGTGGGAGCCGGCTCGATGCGATGGACTTTCAGGAGGTTCGTATGGCCGGGGCGGCCGAAGGGGACGCCGGCGGTGATCACCAGGAGATCCCCGGGCTGGGCCAGGCCG
>JAGHYO010000407.1 GCA_017743605.1 Thermoflexus sp.
GCCACCACGGCCGCGGGCGCTGGGCCGCCGCAGCCGCCCGCCCGGCCACGATCAGCTCCCCGATGGGAACCCCCGCCGGGCAGACCGTGTTGCACGCCCGGCAATCCAGACAGTGATAGAGATGGGCCTCCACGGATTCATCGAGGGACAGCCGGCCCTCTTCCACCGCCCGGAGGAGGGCCAAGCGCCCCCGGGGGGATTGCGCCTCGTGGAGGGTCTCCTGATACGTGGGACAGACCGGGAGGCAGCGGGCGCACCGGATGCAGGCCAGCAACGCCTCGTAATCCGGCCCCTCCGCCAGCGCCACCCGAAGACCGGGGATCGGCTCGAAAAAGCGAGATGAAGACGCTGTCATGCCGCACTCCCTTCTCCAGAGTTTCGGCCATGCTCATGTTCGGAAGGGATCTCCCCCACCCTTCGGGACCTTCCGGATTTTCCGGGATGCGTAGGGCGACTGCGGGCAGTCGTCCTCCATCTTATCTCCGATCATCAGATGAGGAAGATCGGAACGCCGGGCGGGCCGCTCCCGTCGGTTCGCCGGAGGGGGCGATCCCGCTTACCATGGGATCCCTGGCCGGAGCCCCCGGGCCGGCAGGGGCCTGCTTGGGCTTCGGACTCCGATGGGCCCTGGGAGGAGCGTCGGGATGTCCTTAAGCCGCCGGATATGGATCTGGATCCTTCTGCTGGGGCTGATCGGGACGGCCTTCGCCTTGCGGCTGCACCGCATCGCCGTCCAGAGCTGGTGGTGGGACGAGGGCTATAGCACCTATCTGGCCCGCCACGGCTTCCTCACCGCCATCCGCATGACGGCGGTGGACATCCATCCCCCGCTTTATTACCTTCTGCTCTCCCTCTGGGGATCCTTCACGGGCTATACCGAGTTCACCACGCGCTTTCTTTCCACCATCTTCGGCATCCTGATCCTTCCCCTGCTCTACCGGGCGGGCCGGGAGGGGGCCGGGCGCGCCGTGGGGTTGCTCGCCGCCGGCCTGGCCGTCCTGGCCCCCGCTTATGTGTATTACTCCCAGGAAACCCGGATGTATACCCTCTTCGCCCTGGAATATCTCATCGCCCTCCTCCTGCTGGACCGCCTGAGGAAAACCCGGCGCTGGCCGGCTTCCACCCTGGCCGCCATGGGGGTGGTCGAGGCCGCCATGCTGTATACCCACTATTTCTCCGTGGTCGCGGTGGTTTTCCTGAACCTGGCCGCTTTCCTCCTGCTCCTGCGTCAACCCATCGAAGATCGTCGATGGAATTTCCGACGCTGGGCGCTGGTCCAGGCGCTGGTGGTGCTGGCTTACGGTCCCTGGCTCCCGCCTGCCTACCGCCAGACCGGCCAGCACAGCGATGAACGGGCGACCTTCCCTACGCTGCCCGAGTTCCTCTCCCTCACCTGGCACTTCTTCAACATCGGCATCCGGGAGGTGCTCGGCAAAACCGGCGAGCCGCCCCCCCGCCCCGGCTTCGTCGGGGCCTCCGCCGCTTATGGGCTCGCCTTCGCCGGAGCCCTGGCGCTGGCCCTCTGGAGCCGGCGACGGGATCTCCGCCGCGTCCCCGCCGCCCCGGCGCTGTGGCTGGCCGCCTTCGCGGTGCCGCTCCTGCTGGTCTTCGGCATCACCCGCTGGAAGCCCATCGTCCACCCCCGCTACATCCTGATGCTCACCCCGGCGCTGCTGCTCACCGGCGCCTTCCTGATGGCGGACCTCTGGCGGGCGCAGGGCCTCCTGCGCGGGCCCGCCCGGCTCCTAACGTTGACCCTCGCCTTGGCCATCGGCGCCACCTTCCTCCAGGGGCTGTGGATCGTCTACTATGACCCCGCCTTCTTCCGGGAGGACGTGCGGGGGGTGGCCGCTTATCTCACCGGGGTGACAACCCCGGACGACGCCATCGTGGTGGACTCGGAGGAATACACGCTGCAACAATATTACGCAGGGCCTTCCCCCATCCAGGGGATCAAGATGCGGGGGCGGGAGGCGGAGGGGCTGGCGGAGCTCCAAGCGATCACCGCCGGCAAACGGCGCGTCTTCCTCCTGCATTGGTTCCGCTCGGTGACCGACGACAAGCGCTTCATTCCCTTCCTTCTGGAACACGCCGGACGGCTGGTCGATCACCGGGAGTTCCCGGGATACACCCTCTGGGTGTATGAGCTGGAGCGCCCGGTGGCGATGCCGCCGCTGCAGCCGGCGGCGGTGAACTTCGGGGATCGCTTGCTTCTGTCCGGCGTCTTCTACGAAACAGAGGGACATGCCGGCGAGGGGATCGCCGTCGCCCTCCGCTGGCGCATGCCGGCTCCGATCTCCGAGAACCTGAAGGCGGCGGTCAGCCTCCTGGACGCCGGCCGGCAGCGCGTCAGCGGGATGGACTGGATGCTGATGAACGACCTCCACCGCTACACCGCGCGCTGGACCCCCGGCGAGGAGACCACCACGTATTTCGTGGTCCCGATCCCGCTGGGCGCGCCGCCCGGGCCCTACACCCTCACCGTCACCCTCTATCGAGAGCCGGATCTCAAAGGGCTGGACATCCTGGACGAGGCCCGCAATCCGGGAGGGCGGAGCCTCACCCTGGGCGCCGTCCGGGTGGATCCGCCCCGGA
>JAGHYO010000408.1 GCA_017743605.1 Thermoflexus sp.
GGGTTCTTCCGTCGGGGTCAGGGGCTGGTGGAGTTCGCCCTGATCCTCCCGGTGTTGTTGCTGTTTATGCTGGGGATCATGGAGTTCGGCCGCGTCCTCTACATCTACACCGAGGTCTCCAACGCGGCCCGGGAGGCGTTGCGGGCGGGGGCGGCGACCCTCCACCGGGCCAACGACGCCGACCGGGGGAAGGTCACCGCCGTGGAGTGCAATGAGATCCTGAACCGGGCTTACGGGACCCTGGCCCTGACGCCCCGAAGCCAGGTGACGATCACGGTGGAATACCGGCGCCCCACCTCCGGCGGGGGCAGCACCTCCCTGGGGGTGTGCGCTTCCGATCCCGCGCAGACCCAGCTGCCGACGGCGGTCCTGGCTCTGAACGATCAGGTGTATGTGGAAGTGCAGTCCCGGGTGAGCGCAGCCACCCCTCTGATGCAGCCTTTCCTCCCCGGCCTGACGCTGCGCTTCGCCGGGATGCGCTCGGTGGTCCCGATCAGCGGCATCGCGATGCCGAAACCGTAGAGGGAGCCCGATGGGGATCATGGGACGAGGACGCGGTCAGAGCCTGGTGGAGTTCGCCCTGGCGGCCACCGTCTTGCTGATCCTGCTCACCGGGGTGCTGGATCTGGGGCGGATGTATATGGCCTGGGTGGCCATCCAGGACGCCGCCGGGGAGGGGGCGCTGTATGCGGCGATGAACCCCCGCTGCATCCGCGCGGCGAACGGCCCGGATTGTCAGACGCCCAACAACGCCTACGATCGCACCTTCATCGCCATCCGCTCCACGCCCGGGACCCCTCTGGATCCCGATCGGGTGACGGTCGTGATCACGCCGGACGATCCGGGGCAGATCTGCTTCGGCACGCCGATCACGGTCTCCACGCGGTATTCGTTCACGATGATCACGCCGGTGATGCAGGCGATGTTCGGCCCGGAGGTGGCGCTGCGGGCTTACGCGGTGCAGCGCGCCCTCAACAACGGCTCAAGCGGATGCCCATAGACCGGGGCGTCCGGGGGAGGTGGAAAGATGCGCGGACGAAGCCGAGGACAAGCGCTGGTGTTGATCGCGCTGGCCTTTGTGGGCCTTCTGGCCCTCACGGCCCTGGCCCTGGATGGCAGCAACGCCTACGGCCAGCGCCGGCGGGCCCAGAACGGGGCCGACGCCGGGGCCCTGACCGGGGCGCGTTTCCTCTGGAACCCCAAGCCCTGGTGCGCCAACCCCCAGGGCTACGGCTGCCCGGAGGCGGCGCTGTTGCATGCGGTGAACAGCGCCGTGGAGGCCCACGGCCTGCCGGATACGGATGGCCAGCCCGGGAACGCGGATAACGCCAACATCCAGGTCTTCTACACCGACGCCGACGGGAACGTCCTCGGTCCGGTCGGCGGCGGCTTCGTCCCGGCCCAGATCGGGACGAAGGACGTGAAGGGCGTCCGCGTGGTGGTCTGGAACCCCTTCTCCGCCTTCATCGCCCAGATCATCGGTCAGGCGAACCTGCGCGTGAGCGCGGAGGCGGTGGCGGTCTACCAGCCGCCGATCTCCTGCAACGGCTGGGCCATCTTCGCCGGTTGCACCGGCAACTGCCAGCCGAACGTCCTCAAGGCCACCGGCGGCGGCCAGGCCGGGGTCGTCAACGGCAACATCCACTCCAACGCCGACATCAACATCAGCCGGCAGATGCATATCAACGGCCTCTGCGACTATGTGACAGAGAAGAAAGGGAACGGAACCTGCCAGAACGTCCAGCCGGGCGGCTACATCCCGATGCCCCAGTTCTATCGATACGAAGACTTCCTCCCCGGCGGCTCCAAGTGGAACCAGGCGGATGCGAGCCGGCGCTATTACTTCAGGGACTCGATCACCCTGAAATCCAGCGGCCCCTGCCCTTCCCCCGGGAACAACGACGGCGGCTCCTATAAGCTCTGCGACGGGCTCTATGTGGTCAACGGCGACGTCACCATCCAGGGCGGGGGAACCGTCACGCTGACGATTGTGACCAACGGCGAGATCAAGTCCACCAGCTCGAACAACGATGACGCTTACTTCAAGGGGTTCTACCGGGAGCCGGACGGCAAGGGGCAGCTCCTGTTCTTCTCGACGTCCAACGACACCAACAACGGGGCGATCCAGCTCTCGTATGCCTCGATCACCTGGGAGGGCCTGATCTACGCTCCGAACGGCCTGGTCAACCTCTCGGGCAGCCAGGGGTTCACCGGGAACGGCGCCATCTTCGGCTACGAGGTCGACGTCTCCGGCGCCAACTTCCAGCTGACCTATAACGATAACGCCTGCCCGACCTCGCCTCCCCAGCTCTTCCTGTTCAAGTGAGCCGATCCCCGTCCCGGGAGGCTCCCGTTAACGGGCCTCCCGGGACCCTCATCTTCCCACTCTCAGCGCTCGGGATCCGGAAATGCGGACGCACAAAGGTTGGCATCGAGTTGGGGCAACGATTCTCATCGCGGGCGCCTGGTTCCTCGCCCTGCTGCTCCTCTTGAGCCGTCGGGCCGAGGCCGGCGTCCAGGTCCTTTCCTAGACCACGCTGGCGGATTTCAGCGCCGGGGAGTTCCTCCGCACCAGGCTGGCCGGCATGGGGGAC
>JAGHYO010000024.1 GCA_017743605.1 Thermoflexus sp.
CGCCCACCCCCAGCGCCCCTAGCCCGGCCGCCTGGGCCCAACCCAAGCGCTGCACCTTCGGTCCCCGCCACAGGCTCCATCCCAGCCCCAAGGCCACCGGGACGATCAACCCCATCATCCCAGCGAAGGGGTTCGGCTGCTGGAAGGTCCCATAGGCCCGATAGAACGGGAGCCCATGGAGGCGGAAGTGCTCTGGGCCTGTTCCCCGCAGGACCGCTTGCCAGAGCCCAATACCGGCCTGAAGGGCGCCGGAGAGGAGCGCTGCGCCCAGGAGCCCGCGCTGAACGGGAGGGGGGGCCGTCCGAACCAGGACCACCACCAGCCCGACCTGGGCCCACTTGATCCACTCCGGCAGCCCTTCCTCCCAGGAGGCAGCCCACAGCAGGGAGAGGAGGGCGTATCCCAGGTAGAGCCCGTAGGCCCATCCCCATCCCCAGGAGGGGATGCGCAGCTCCCGACGGGCCAGCCCCCGCCAGGCCCAGGCCAGCAGCGCCAGGCCGAGGAAGATCTGGGCGCTGTTGAGGGGAGGGCGGACGATCTCGTTCTCCAGGGGGGCGAAGGGCCCCGTGATCAGCGCCAGCCCCAGCCCAGCCTCTGGGACCCGCAGGATCCCGATGAGCAGGAGGGGCACAAGGAGGACCCCCGCGAGGATCCTAAGATCCTGGCCGAGCAGCGTCAGCGCGCCCGCTCCAAGGGCCATCAGACCCCAGAATGTCTCCCGCTGGAACTGGAGACTCCGCCGCTGAGGCGTTTGCATTCCAAGATTTGCCAAGATATCGGTCGAAATGAATTTCGAACTACCTTTGCAACCGTTCTGCGAACCAGCGGATAGTCCGTTGCAGCCCCTCTTCCAGGGGGACCTGGGGGCTCCAGCCCAGCCGCTGGCGGGCTTTCGTGATATCCGGACATCGGCGCTGCGGATCCCCCGGGATACGCCGATCGGGCAGGAGGCGGATCCCGGCCGGGTTCCCTGTCAGCCGGTTGATAATCTCCGCAAACGTGCGGATGCTCACCTCCTCCGGGTTCCCCAGGTTTACCGGTTCCGGCTCCTCCACCTCCAGCAGCCGGACGGTCCCCTCCACCAGGTCGTCGATGTAGCAGAAGCTGCGGGTCTGAAGGCCGTCCCCGTAGACCGTGAGGGGCTCCCGGCGCAGGGCCTGGCCGATGAAGTTGGGGACCACCCGGCCGTCGTCCAGTCGCATGCGGGGACCGTAGGTGTTGAAGATGCGCGCGATGTGGGTGCGGAGGCCGTGGACTCGATGGTAGGCCATCACCAGGGCCTCGGCGAACCGCTTGGCTTCGTCGTAGACCCCGCGCGGGCCGATGGGGTTGACGTGACCCCAGTAGGTCTCCGGCTGGGGGTGGATCTGGGGATCGCCGTAGACTTCGCTGGTGGAAGCCAGCATGTATTGGGCGCCCTTGACCCGCGCCAGGCCCAGGGTGTTGTGGGTGCCCAGGGCCCCCACCTTGAGGGTCTGGATCGGATACTTCAAGTAATCCACGGGGCTGGCCGGGGAGGCGAAGTGCAGCACTGCGTCCAGGGGGCCCTCTACATACAGGAAGTAGGTGACGTCGTGCTGGATGAAGCGGAAGCGCGGATGCCCCATGAGATGGGCGATGTTGTCGGGGTTCCCCGTGAGGAAGTTATCTACCCCGATGACCTCGTGGCCCTCGGCCAGGAACCGATCGCACAGGTGGGATCCGATGAAGCCGGCGGCGCCGGTGATCAGGATGCGCATCAAGCTTTCCTCAATCGTCGATCTCATCCTACAGGAGGGATGGGATCAGACCTCCGTTCGTCAGGACGCCGGCCGCCCCTGTGTGACCAGGACCAGCACGGCGGCCTCCAGCAGGGTCAGCCCGCCGATGAAGAGGGCCGCGTCGAACCAGAACTTCTCCGGATACAGGCGGATCAGGGTGTCGCTGGGGGGGAAGAGCCAGGTGTCCCCCTCGAAGAAGAGGCGATGGAACAGGGTGAAGGCGGTGTCGAAGGCCAGGGCGAAGCCCAGGGTGAGCAGCAGCACCAGCCCCAGGGTGAACCAGCCCCCCCAACCCAAGCTGCGCCAGGCCAGAGTCCGGGTTCCCGGGGAGAACCACAAGCATAGCCATGCGCCGAGCAGGGCCAGCGCCAGGATCCCGCCGACCCGGAAGGCGAGGCCTTGTAGGACGTAGACGTCCTGCATGTGACGGATTTCCCGCTCGTTGAAGGCCGGCCGCCCATCCGCAAACCGAACCTCCCGCAGGATGCTGGCCCCGGGCGGCTGAGTGACGGAGCGCAGGCCGGTGAGGGCCAGCGAGAGGCGCTCCTCCTGGCTCATCCCATAGAGGTCCGTCGGGAAATCCGGGCGCGCATATTCCAGCCGGATGAACCAGTCGTTCATCAGCAGCCGGACGTTGAGGAGGAGCAACACGATCGGCATGGAGATCACTACGATCGCCGACAGCACCCAGGAAAGCATCGATCTCCCTCCTGACGATTCCGAATCAGCGAGGATCCCCTCTGCCCTCTCACTGCGTTCACGCTGCGCCTGCAGCCCACCCCGTGCAGGAGGGGCGCGGAATGGTCTGGCGCCACCCGGGATCTCCGTGGCAAAATTGCGCGCCGCGTGTTCGATCGTCCCCTGCACAGCTCGCTCGCGCGCGGCCCGGAAAGTGGAGCTTGCGCCCCTACTCCTGGATGGTCATGCCCAAGCCGTCGAAGCCGATCCAAGCGGCCAGGGAGGGCCCGTAGGGATACACCTGAAGCCCCCGTGTCCGCAGGACTTCCTGAAGGCGCTGGGCGAAGGCGTGGGCCTCCTGGGGAGCGCGCGCCGGGCCGTACAAGACCGCCACCTGTTCGGCCCGGGAGAACTCCGCGGCGAACTCCAGCAGTTTCTCCTGGGCCTTCTCCGAGGATCGGGCTTTCTCTAGGGGAAGCAGAGCCCCCTCTTCCATCATCAAGAAAGGGCGGATGCCCAGCATTGTTCCCAGGATCCGCTGGGTCTTGCTCAGCAAGCGGTTCCGCTCCAGGGGCTCCAGGCTCTCGGTGACGAAGACCGTGTAGATCCGGGAGAGCATCCCCCGCAGGCGTCGGATGATCTCCTCCGCGGGCTGGCCGCTCAGGGCCAGCTGGAACGCCGTCTCCGCCAGCCATCCCTGCCCTGCCCCCAGCGTCTGGGTGTCCAGCACATGCACTGGGCACCGTCCCAGCACCGCTGAGGCGGCCGCCTGGGCCTGCGCCACCAGCGGCGAGAGCCGGCCGGAGTGCAGCACGGCCACGATGGCGGAGGTGCCGGGGGCCAGCCGGAGGTAAAGCTCCCGCAGCGCCTCCTCGCCCGGCGGCTCCAAGCGGAAGCCGATCGAACGATCCGCCGGCGGCCACAGGTCCGGCGGGATCTCGTCGATCCCTTCCCGGAAGGCCCGTTGATCCGCCCGGATGGTCATGGGGATCCGGATCAGGAGCTCCTCCGAGACGTCAGGGATGTTCAGAAGGGCCGCGCTATCCACCAGCACCCGCACCGGCATCGATGAGCCCTCCCTCAAGGATCAGCGCTCGTGACCATTCAGGCCGATGGAAATCGTCCTCCTTGGGCGCTTCGTGCCGGGCCCCGGCCTCTGCCAACATGCTTTTACCGGAAGGGCAGCGCAGACCAAGCTTTGACCTGCGGCCCAAGAAAGCAATCCAGGCCCATAGAAATCGTCTGTTCTGGGGCCTGCGTGTTAGATGTCAGCCTCTGCCAACCCTTGGAGGTCGGCGAAGGCCAACTATCGGTCGCAGGCCCAGGAAGGCTGATCTCAGTCAGCGTCTGAATAGTTACCAGCGCTCTATTCCGCGCTCAGGATATAAGGATAATGAGGTTGCCCAGCTTCCACGATCTCGATCTGGCAATCGGGATAGCGCTTCCGAATAGCCTCCGCCAGGCAAGCAGTCTGGTTAGGATCCGCCTCCGTGCCGACATAGAGGGTGATCAGCTCGGCGGAGGCCGCGTCCATTTCCTCCAGGGTCCTCCCGACCACCGCTTCTAGGTCGTCTCCGGCGGCCACCAGGCGCTCCTCGACCAGCCCGATCCACTGCCCGTGGCGGGCTGTCACGCCCTCCAGGGCGACGTCTCGAGTAGCCCGGGTGAGGGCGCCGCTGCGCACCCGGCCGATGGCGTCCTCCATCGCCCGCCGGTTGTCCTCGAGATCCGCTTCCGGCCGGTAGGTGACCATGGCCGCCACTCCCTGGGGGAGGGTGCGGACCGGCAGGATCTCCACCTGCTTTCCAGAGATCAGTTCGGCCGCCTGCCGGGCGGCCATCATCACGTTCGGATGGTTCGGCAGCACGATGATCCGATCCGTTGGGAGCGCTTCCAGGCGTTCCACGAATTGCTGGGCGCTGGGGTTCATGGTCGGCCCGCCCGGGAGAACGGCGCTGGACCCCAGGCTCTCGAAGATCCGTCCCCAGCCGGCGCTGGGGACCACCGCCAGGGTGGCTACCTGGCCGGGCGCCACCCGCGCGGCGGGGGGCTCCGGGGCCTGCCCTCGCTCCCGGATGAATTCCTCATACTGGGCCTGCATATCCTCCACCACCACATCCCGCAGGCTCCCCCAGCGGATGGCATAGCTCAACGGCTGGCCAGGGTCATGGACGTGGAGGTGCACCTTGACTGCGCTTGCGTCCCCCACGACCAAGACGCTGTCGCCCATGGCCTCCAGGTCGCGGCGGATCTGCTGGACGTCCAAGTTCCGGCCGACCAGGATGAACTGGACATCGTAGCCGTAGCCCTCCGCGCCGGGCTCCAGCGCCTGGACGGCCTGGGCGCCGCCAAGGAGGGAATCCGCTGTCTGCTTCTCCAGCTCCGTGGGCTCCCCGCGCAGATTGCGCAACATCCCTTCCAGGATCAGATAAAGGCCCTGTCCTCCCGAGTCCACAACGCCCGCCGCTTTGAGGATGGGGAGCAGCTCCGGCGTGCGGCGCACGGCCTCGCGAGCGCGTTGGACCACCTGCTTGAGCACTTCCAAGAGGTCCCCTCCCTGTCGGAGGGCCTCCGCGGCGGCCTCGCTGGCCTCGCGGATCACCGTGAGGATGGTTCCCTCTACCGGCTTCATCACCCCCTGATAGGCGGTGCGGGTGGCTTCCTGGAGGGCCCGTGCCAGATCCTCGGCCGTCATCGTGGGGCGATGATCCATGGCCTCCGCCATCCCGCGCCAGATTTGAGAGAGGATCACCCCGGAGTTCCCTCGGGCGCCCATCAAGGCCCCGCGGGCCACCCGCTGGAGGATGGCGCCGATCTCCCGATCCGGCATCCCAGCGATCTCCCGCCAGGCCGCCTCCATGGTCAGGAGCATGTTCGTCCCTGTGTCCCCGTCCGGCACCGGGAACACGTTCATGGCGTTCACCCCGTGATGATGCCGGCGGAGCCAGAGCAACCCGGCCCGGATCATCTGCTTGAAAGTCTGGCCGTCCACCTCGTGCAGCGGATGATGGATCGGTCGAATCTCTCCCGCTTCCACCATTTCCTTTGACTCCTTGAAGGATTTATTCCCTTGCGCTTTCCTGCTCATCCCCTACAGATATCCTGACTTCCCCTGATGTTTATCCTCCTCGGGAGGCAGGTGGGTGTGATTGCAGGGCCTGGATGTGAACGTTTACCTCGACCACCGGGAGGCCAACGGTTCGCTCCACGTGATACTTGATGGTATGTTGGACGCTGCGGGCGACGGCGATCAGGCGAACGCCCTGGGCGAGGATGAGATACACGTCGATGGCCAGCCCCTCCGGCCGTTCCTGGATTTGGATGCTGCGCCGGGCGTCGGGCGCGAAGAAGTTGGCCACCGCGTCTGCCATTCGATGGGGGGCCAGCCCCACCACTCCATAGCACTGGGTCAGGGCATGGGCGACCACCGCTGCGATCGCCGAGGGCAGGACCTCGATCCGTCCCAGCGCGCTCTGTTCGTGCATGCCCTTCGCTCCTTCCTGCTTCGCAGGGAACCTTTAGAAACTGTCCCGATGAACATCCCCCAGGTCCGGCGTCCTAGCAGGCGCGCCCGCCCAGCCGAGTCGACCGGGGGTGATCCCCGCGCATCTAGCTACTATCTTAACTGATGTTGCGGCCGGTTCCGCCAATGCGGTGTGGGGGGTAGGGAGGGCCGCCTTCGGTGCCTTCCCTGGCTCCCGGTCTTTTGGAAAAGGGGGCAGCTCCCTGCGAGGCCGCTTGAGTTAAAATAAAAGTGCGCCCGTGGGGTAGATCATCCCCTGGCTTCTCCCGTGGAGCATCCGGAGGACAGAGGCTTCTGCCCGGGAGAGGCCGGCGAAGAAAACAAAGATCCTAATGGAGGCGGCCATGGCACAGGAGGCTCAGCGCGTTTATGGGACGGTGACGGTGAAGCGGGGGCTGGCCCAGATGCTCAAGGGCGGCGTGATCATGGATGTGACCAGCGCAGAGCAAGCACAGATCGCTGAGGAGGCAGGGGCCGTCGCGGTCATGGCTCTGGAGCGTGTCCCCGCGGATATCCGGGCCCAGGGTGGGGTGGCCCGTATGGCGGACCCCGAGAAGGTCCTGGAGATCATGGAGGCCGTGACCATCCCGGTGATGGCCAAATGCCGCATTGGCCATCACATGGAGGCCCGCATCCTCGAGGCCCTGGGGGTGGACTTCATCGATGAGTCTGAGGTTCTCACCCCGGCCGATGAGCAGTATCACATCAACAAGTGGGAGTTCAAGGTCCCCTTTGTCTGTGGCGCGCGGGATCTCGGGGAGGCGCTGCGGCGGATCGCTGAGGGGGCGGCGATGATCCGCTCCAAGGGGGAGGCCGGGACCGGCAACGTGGTGGAAGCGGTGCGCCACGCCCGCGCCATCGTGGGAGCCATCCGGCGCATCCAGGCGATGGGCGATGAGGAGCTGGTGGCCTACGCCCGGGAGATCGGCGCGCCCTATGAGCTGGTCCTGGAGAGCAAGCGCTTGGGCCGGCTGCCGGTGGTGCTCTTCGCCGCCGGGGGGATCGCCACCCCTGCAGACGCTGCCCTGATGATGTGGCTGGGGATGGACGGCGTCTTTGTGGGCAGCGGGATCTTCAAGAGCGAGAACCCCTACAAGCGAGCGCGCGCCATCGTCGAGGCGGTGACCTACTGGCAGGAGCCGGAGATCCTGGCCACGGTCAGCCGCAACTTGGGCGAGCCCATGTATGGCATCGACGTCCGACAGCTGACCGAGGCCCAGCGCTTGGCCCTACGGGGCTGGTGAACCCTGGGCCGCGCTTTCGGGAGCTGCATCCCTAGGTGTGGAGGTGGGGTGTGAAGATCGGTGTGCTGGGCCTTCAGGGGGATTATCTGGAGCATCACCAGGTGCTCCGCCGCCTGGGGGTGGAGACGGTGGACGTGCGCCTCCCCCAGCATCTGGAAGGGGTGGATGGTCTGATCATCCCGGGCGGGGAGAGCACGACCATCGGAGCCCTGGCGGAACGGTATGGATTGATGGATCCCCTCCGCCGGATGGCGGAGGCGGGGAAGCCCATCTGGGGCACATGCGCGGGCATGATTTTTCTGGCGAAGGACGTGGGGCGGCCCCAGCCCACCCTGGGGCTCATGGACATCCAAGTGCAGCGGAACGCCTTCGGCCGGCAGATCGACAGCTTCGAGGTAGACCTGGAGGTCCCGGCCCTGGCCCGCTTGGGCGATCCCCGTCCGTTCCATGCGGTGTTCATCCGGGCGCCCCTCATCGAAGCCGTGGGGCCTGGGGCGGAGGTCCTCGCCCGGCTGGAGAACGGGTCCATCGTTGCAGCGCAGCAGGGACATCTGCTGGCCACCGCCTTCCATCCGGAGCTGACCGAGGACGTCCGGTTCCATCAGTATTTCCTGGAGTGGGTCCATCAGGCAGCCCGCGGATGATCCGGTGTTTCCGATTGCGGGATGGGCCACGGTTTTTAGCCGTCCTCCATAAAGGTTTCTATCTCGACGAACGGGCGGCACGGATAGGCCGCTTCCGACCAGTGGAAGCAGCCACGGCTTCGTTGTTCTTCCCTGATTTGATCCCGGTGCGGACGCTGACCGATGACGAGGGTTCCCGCTTCCTTCAGCTGAGCCACCGGCGAAACGGCGAGGAGGTGCGCCTGCTGTTCGGGGCCCCCGTGCCCTCCTCCCTGGATCCGGTGGCAATGGCCGCGTGGGAAGCGCTGTTTCACGCGCTCGCGGAGTGGGCGGCGCGGAGCGGCACCCGGCGACTGATCGCAGAGGTCGGTGGGGATGAGCTCCGGCTGGCCTTTCTGCGTCAGGTGGGGTTCCGGCCCCTGCGGCGCGATCCGGTGTGGGCCGGCCCAGCCCAGGTCGTGGAGCACGCCTTTCGGATCCCCGCAGGTTCGGAAGGCTTCTCCCGATGGGCTCTCCGCCGGGGGCCCGGAGGGGCATGGCTAGAGGAGCTGCAGCATACCCGAGAGGATTCCCTCTCCGCCCTGGCCGGTCGCATCCGGAAGCTGGGCCCCCGATGGCAACACCCGGTTTATGTGCGGGTGCGCCGGGAGACCCCGGAGATCGTGAGGGTGTTGCGAGAGTTGGGCTTCCAGCCGGCCTTCTCGCTCTGGCGGATGGTCCGCTGGATTGTGATCCCGGTGCCCGCATTAGTCCCGGAGGGAGCGGAGGCCAGCGTATCGGCGTTTCCCGCTTGCCCCTGCCAGGTGTATCCCTGGCCATCCGCAAGCATCGCCAGGAAGTGATCCTCCCCCCGTCGGATCCGGGGGAGGGGCGGACGGGAGGAAGGCTGCTGCAGATATGACAGGGTATGATCGTAGGGGCCCTCCGGCTTGAGCGCCGGGGGCGGTCGGATGGGCTATGGAACAGGGGTCCCCCTTATGATGTGGCTGGGAATTCGATCCAGAACCATTGCGGTGGATTTCCTCAACGCCCACCCATCAGATCTTGGCCCAGATGACGCTGAAAAGCCATGTGCCCCTGGAAGCCATGTTCCTCATCCCGCCTGGAAGGGCCTCTCCGCATCCTCAAAAGCGTTGGAGCGGCCATCCTCAGCAAGAACCATATCACGATGGCGATCGTGAACGCGGGAATCGAGTTGGCGTTGAAGACCATCCGTCCCCCCGAAGGCGCCCGCAAGGTTTATGGCGTGTTCGCCACGACGCCGGGTTTCGAGATCGAAGGGAAGATGGAGTTCCACAGCCGTCCGGATCTCCGTACTCTCATGGTCACCGATGCGGAGCGCTCCCTCCTGATCCTGAACGCCCAGGCGGTGATGACCGGGCGGCTGGGGAGCCGTTTCGCTGGCGAGCTGATCTTCATCAACTGCGATTTCACCGGCCTGTTCTCCCTCAGCGGAGAGGCGGCCTAAGGATGTCCCGGATCCCGGTGATCGATGACGATCTCAAGGTGTTGCAGATGACCCGTCTGATGCCGGAACAGGATGGATTTGAGGTGCTCGCTACCCCCCACGGGGCGGATGGGATCGTCAAGACGCGCCAGCCGCAACCGGATATGGTCCTCCCGGTAGGGGGGCTGCAAATCACTGTGATGACCATGCCGGCCCTGCAGGGAGCGGGGATCCCCACGGAGCAGGTTCATGTGGTGTTCCATTACGCCACCGGCCCGGGTACCTCAAGCCCCCAGGCCATCGATTGGGCGCTGAGCCATCCGCCCGCTCTGACCATTCCCTTTGATTCCTACCAGGTGACCGCCCCGGTCCAAGGCGCCCCGCTGATCCTCAGCCGCGCCAGCGGGCCCACGGCCGGTGCGGTCCGGCGCCTGGTCGGCCAGATCGTCTCCGCCGTGCGTCCGGTATGATCAATGCGACTCCGTCGGAGGGCGATGCATGGGCGTCTTCGACTTGTTCTGGATCTTCCTCATCTTCACCGCTATGTTCCCCGCTCTGCAGCGGCGCCTGCTGGAAGAGGCCCGCGCGCGGCTCATTCGTCAGATCGAGCGCCAGCGGGGGACCCGGCTCATCACGATGATCCATCGCCAAGAGACCATCGGGTTCTTCGGCCTCCCCATCTCCCGCTACATCGACATAGAGGACTCCGAGCGGGTGCTCCGGGCCATCCGCCTGACCCCTCCGGATATGCCCATCGATCTCATCCTGCACACCCCGGGCGGGCTGGTTCTGGCCGCTGAGCAGATCGCCCAGGCCCTGGTGCGGCGCCCGGCGAAGGTCACCGTCTTCATCCCCCACTATGCCATGTCGGGCGGGACGCTGATCGCCCTGGCCGCCGATGAGATCGTGATGGATGAGAACGCGGTCCTGGGGCCGGTGGATCCCCAGCTGGGTCAATATCCCGCGGCCTCCATCCTGAGGGTTGTGGAGACCAAGCCCCTGGCCGACATCGACGATCATACCCTGATCCTGGCGGACATCGCCCGCAAGGCGATGGCCCAGGTCCGCTTCAGCGTGATCGAGTTGCTCACGGCGAACGGCATGGGGGAAGAGCAGGCCGCAGCCATTGCCGAGGCCCTAAGCAGCGGTCGCTGGACCCACGATTACCCCATCTCGGTGCGGGAGGCCCAGGCCATGGGCCTGCCGGTCCGGGTGGGTCTGCCAGAGGAGATCTACTACCTGATGGACATGTTCCCCCAAGCTACGCCGCGACGACCCTCGGTGGAATACATCCCCCTGCCTTACCGTCCTGAGGGGCCCGGCCCGCGCCCGACGACCGGCCGCTGAACGCTCCTCGGGCAGGGCCGGTGGAGGCCCGGGCCAGGCGCTTCGTTTCTCACCCGTCTGAAAGATTGTTGCTCCTTCTGTATAAGATTTAAAATGACGCAGTAGACTGGACTTATTCCTTGGATGGGCTCGGCGGGAAGGGTTCCCTCTCCGCCTAGGGGCGAGGCCTGGAAGGAGGGAGCGGCCATGGGAGCGCGGTGGATCTATCTCGACCATTCCGCCACCACGCCGTTGGATCCTCGGGTGGTGGAGGCGATGGGGCCCTATCTCACCGAGATCTATGGCAACTCGGCGTCCATCCACCGCTTCGGCCGGGCGGCGGCCAAGGCCCTGGAGGAGAGCCGCCGGACGGTTGCGGAGATCCTGGGTTGTCATCCCACCGAGGTCGTGTTCACCGGGTCGGGGACCGAGAGCGACAACCTGGCCCTGCGGGGGGTGGCTTTCGCCCAACGCCGGGCCGGCCGGGGCAATCATCTCATCGTCTCCTCCGTGGAGCATCATGCCGTGCTCAACACCGCCCGCCAGCTGAAGGAGGTCTTCGGTTTCGAGGTCACCTGCCTGCCGGTGGATGAATGTGGCATGGTGGACCCCGATGCAGTGAGGCGGGCGATCCGCAAGGACACCATCCTGATCAGCGTGATGTACGCCAACAACGAGGTGGGCACCATCCAGCCCATCGCTGAGATCGCCCGCCTCGCCCAGGCCCGTGGGATCCCCTTCCACACCGACGCGGTCCAGGCCGGCGGGAGGCTGGACCTGGACGTGAACCGGCTAAGGGTGGATCTGATGACCCTGTCGGCCCACAAGTTTTACGGCCCGAAGGGGGTGGGGCTCCTCTACATCCGCCAGGGGACGCCCTACCTGCCGGCCATTACTGGCGGCGGGCATGAGCGAGGCCGCCGGGCCGGCACGGTGAATGTAGCCGGGATCGTGGGGCTGGCCACGGCCCTGCGCCTGGCTCAGGAGAGCCGGGAGAGCGAGAACGCCCGGCTGCGGCGGCTGCGCGACCGCCTGATCCAGGGGATCTTGGAGCGGGTGCCGGAGGCCCGCCTGACCGGCCATCCCACCGAGCGCCTGCCCCATCACGCCAGCTTTGCGTTCCGGGGGATCAGCGGCGAGGAGCTCATGCTGGCCCTGGACGTGGAGGGGATCGCCGCCAGCACCGGCTCCGCCTGCACCAGCGGCCGGCCCGAGCCCTCGGAGGTGCTGCTGGCCATGGGCCTGCCCCACGAGTGGGCCGTTGGCTCTCTGCGGCTCACCCTGGGCAAGTCCAACACCGAGGAGGACATCGAAACCGTCCTGGCGGTGCTGCCTCGGGCCGTCGCCCGCCTGCGGGAGATGCAGGCTGTAGAGGTGTGAGGGCCGTCGGTGCTCGTCCAAGTCGTCGGAGTCTATCTCAAAACGATTGCCCGAAATCCGGCAGATTCCGCTGCAAACCATTGGGCTCTCCTACGATGCGGAGGCGTGTGTCTTGTATGTGAGTTTCGGCGATCCTCTTCCGGCCACCGAGAGCGAGCCGACGGATGAAGACATCATCGTTCGTTATCGCAGGGGACGTGTGATCGGTTACACCATCCTTCACGCGCGCCGAAGGAGCTTCCTCCAGGGGAGGACCGATGCGCGCGGGGCGGATTCCGGAGGCGCTGGAAGACGTCCATTGCCCGTAGGGAGATGGACGTCCCGCAGCGGAGACAGAGATCCATCGGGATGAACTGTTCAACCTCCTCTTCGCCATGCACCACTTTTCTGAGCATCAGCCGGATGTAGTCGCCAGCAGCAATCTGCTGATCTGTTATGGAAGGGAACCCGCCGGCTGTGGTAGCGCCGCACCGCTTCGTCGTCTTGGAGATCCCGCGCCGGCCCTGTCAGATCGATATGGCACGGGAGGAGGGCAAGGGGCCCGATGTGGGGATCGAGCGGACCTCGGCCTCTGCCCGCTGGCAGGATCTGGAGTCCAGCAAGGGCTCCATAGAGGCCCTGGGGGTGCAGGAGCGTTTCCTGTTCGATCCCCTGAGGGACTACCTAGATCCGCCCCTACGGGGTTCCGCCTGATTGCCGAAGGCTACCGCCCTATCCCGCCGCGGAGGGCGGAGTTGCCGACCCTGCGCGGCCAGCTCCTGGGCCTGGACCTGCGCGCGGAGGGGGAGTGGCTGCGGCTGGTCGAGCCTGGGAAGCAGCCGCGAGTTGCCCACGCTGGATGAAGTGCGGGCGGCCTGGAAAGGAGTGGGATGACCCGGGTGGTGGTGGCGATGAGCGGCGGCGTGGACAGCAGCGTCGCCGCTGCCCTGCTGGTGGAGCAGGGCTACGAGGTGATCGGCATCATGTTGCGCTTGTGGGGCGAGGGCGAGAGCGCCAGCGCCTCGACCAACCGTTGCTGCACCCTGGAGGACATGGAGCTGGCCTACCGGGTGGCCGACCACCTCGGCATCCCCTTCTACGTGCTCAACGTGGCCGATTTCTTCAAGAAGACGGTGGTGGATTTCTTCATCGCCGAATATCTGGCCGGCCGCACGCCGAACCCCTGCCTCCGGTGCAACCGTTTCGTCCGCTTCGACTGGCTGTTGCGGCGGGCCCGGGCCCTGGAGGCGGAGTTCCTGGCCACCGGCCACTACGCTCGGGTCCGCCAGATCGATGGGCGCTATCAGCTCCTGCGGGGTGTGGATCCGCGAAAGGATCAGTCCTACGTGCTCGCCGTGCTGGGGCAGGCGGAGCTGCGCCACGCCATGTTCCCTGTAGGCGGATACACCAAAGATGAGGTCCGGGAGCTGGCCCGCCGCTTCGGGCTTCCGGTGGCCGAGAAACCCGAGAGCCAGGACCTTTGTTTCCTCCCGGATGGAGATTACCGAGCCTTCCTCCGCCGCCACGCCCCGGAGGCCCTCCGGCCGGGCCCGATCCTGGACACCCAAGGTCGGGTTCTGGGGGAGCATCAGGGGCTGGCCTTCTACACCATCGGCCAGCGGCGTGGCCTCGGGATCGCCGCTGGGGTTCCTCTCTACGTCGTGGACCTGGATCCGGAGCGCAACGCGGTGATCGTAGGGACAGCGGAGGAGCTGGGCCGCCGCGTCGCTCTGCTGGAGGGTCTCCATTTCGTCAGCGGGGAGATCCCTTCCGAGCCCTTACGCGCCACCGTCAAGATCCGGTATCGGGCCCGGGAGGTCCCCGCCTGGATCCTCCCCATGCCTGACCGTCGGGCGCGGGTGATCTTCGACGAGCCTATGCGGGACCTCACGCCCGGGCAGGCCGCGGTGATGTATGCGGGGGAGGTAGTGCTGGGTCTGGGGCTCATCGTCCGCGCGGAGCGGGAGCCGTCCCTCGAGGCCCTGGAAGCCATCGCGGCGCGCGCTGCCCCCTCGTGAGCGCCGAACCTCCTCATTGCGCCCCGCGTTTGCCCATGGTATCCTGAGCTCCCGGTGAGAGCCATCGGGGAGGCCGGATGAGCGAGCCGTTTCTTTCGATCATCATCCCCGCCCACAACGAGGAGCGCCGGCTCCCGTGGGCCCTGGAACAAATCGATCGCTTCCTGCGGACGTGGGACCGCTCCGCTGAGGTCATCGTGGTGGAGAACGGCAGCACGGATCGCACAGCGGAGATCGCCGAGGCCTTCGCTCGGGATCACCTCTACGTCCGTCTGATCCGGGAGCCTCGCCGGGGGAAGGGCTTGGCCGTCCGCTGGGGGATGCGGGCCGCTCGAGGCCGTTATCGCTATATCTGCGACGCCGATCTCTCCACGCCCATCGAGGAGGTGGTGAAGTTCCTCCCCCCGCAGCTGGATGGCTTCGACATCGCCATCGGGAGCCGGGAGGCCCCCGGCGCCCGTCGCATCGGCGAGCCCCTCTACCGTCACGTGATCGGACGGGTTTTCAACGCCATCGTCCGCCTCCTGGCCCTCCCAGATTTCCAGGACACTCAGTGCGGATTCAAGATGTTCCGGGCGGAGGTGGCGGAGGATCTCTTCCGGGTCCAGCAGTTGGATGGCATGAGCTTCGATGTGGAGGTGCTCTTCATCGCGTGGCAGCGGGGCTATCGCATTGTAGAGGTCCCCGTGACCTGGCACTTCAATCCGGAGAGCCGGGTTCGGCTGTTCCGGGACAGCCTGAACATGCTCCGCGATCTCCTCCGGATCCGCTGGAACGCCTGGAAAGGCCGCTATGCCCGGCCGGAAATCCGCCTCCCTTCTGCGTCCGACCCTGGTTGAGGAGAGGGCCTTCTGGCGGCAGGGCTATCGAAGCGTCGCCGGCCTGGATGAGGCGGGCCGGGGCGCGTGGGCGGGGCCGGTGGTGGCCGCCGCGCTGATCCTCCCGCCGGAGCCTGCCCGGCTGCGCCGGGATTTGGCCCCAGTGCGGGACTCCAAGGCGCTGACGCCAGCGGAGCGGGAGGCGCTCTTCCCCGAGATCCTGCAGGTGGCCCTCGCGGTGGGGGTAGGGATGGCCGGGCCGGAGGAGATCGACGCCATGGGCATCGTCCCGGCGACCTGTCTGGCGATGGAGCGGGCGCTGCGGGCCCTTCTGATCCCTGCGGAGGCCCTGATCGTGGACGCCCTGACCTTGCCGGTCTCGCTCCCGCAACGGGTTCTGGTCCGGGCGGACGCGCGCTGCCTCTCGGTGGCGGCGGCCTCTGTTGTGGCCAAGGTGACGCGGGATCGATGGATGGCGGAGGCGGATCGGCTCTACCCGGCCTACGGCTTTGCCCGGCACAAGGGCTATGGCACCCCGGCGCACCGACGCGCCCTTCGCCTCCATGGCCTCAGCCCCATCCACCGCCGGACCTTCGCCCCGGTCCAGGGCCTCCTCTTCGCGGAAGAGGAGAGACCACCCGGCCATGGGGAAATTTGAAAGCGGGTGATCAGACGATGCGCGTCGCGCTGGTCCACGACTGGCTGAATCAGATGGGCGGGGCGGAGATGGTGCTGGAGGCCCTAAAGGAGGTCTTCCCCGAGGCCCCCATCTATACCAGCATCTACGATCGCCGTCGCATGCCCGCCCGCTACCTCGAATGGGAGATCCGCCCCGCCTGGCTGGACGCCCTCCCCTGGATCCACCGCCATCATCAGCTCTACCTTCCCCTTTATCCCCTGGCCTTCGATGCCTTGAATCTCTCGGAGTACGACGTGGTGCTCTCCAACAAGAGCGGGTTCTGCCATGGGGTGGTCACCGGCCCGTCCACTGTTCATGTGTGCTATTGCCTGACTCCCACCCGTTACGTGTGGCACTACGAGGAATACGTGGCCGGGGAACGGTTGCCCCGTTTCCTCCGGGACGGGTTGCGGCCGCTGATCGCCGCCCTGCGGCTCTGGGATCGCTTGGCCGCCGATCGGGTGGATCTCTTCATTGCCATCTCCACGGAAGTGGCCCGGCGCATCCGAAAGTTTTACCGACGCCCGTCTCTCCTCCTGCATCCCCCGGTGGATGTGGCGCGCTTCTCGCTTGCCTCTCGGGCTGAGGACTACTACCTGATCGTCTCCCGGCTGGTCCCTTACAAGCGAGTCGACCTGGCCATCCAGGCCTTCAACCGGCTGGGACGACCCCTGGTGATCGTCGGGGACGGGCGGGATCGGCCCCGGCTGGAGGCGATGGCAGGCCCGACCGTCACCTTCCGGGGGC
>JAGHYO010000409.1 GCA_017743605.1 Thermoflexus sp.
CGGTCGAAGGGCAGGCCCATGTGCTCCAGCTCGATGATGGCCTCGATGGACTCATTCGCCAGGATCTCCGCCGCGTCCTGATCCACCAGCCAGTCCCCGCCCTTCACCGTGTCGTAGGCATACCACTCGGGCCGGTCCTCCTCCATGTTCCCCAGAGGCGCGGCGATGCCCCCCTGGGCCGTCCCAGTGTGGGAACGGGTGGGGTAGAGCTTGCTGAGGACCGCGGTCTTGACCTGTTTGGAGGCGTGCAGGGCGGCCATCAAGCCAGCCCCTCCTGCGCCCACCACCACCGCGTCGAACCGATGCTGATGAACCTTCATGGGAGGACTCCTCTCCATGCATCGATTGCCGTGGGGCTGGCAAGGCGGAAAGCCTTCGCCTCCCCCGGCGCCTTATACGAGTCGCATTCGCATGGGCTGGAGCGTTCGGGTGAAGGGGTTCAACACCAGCCCCAGGATCTCCAAGGTGACCACGCCCAGGACCGCCGCATCGCCCGGTTCGCCAAGGACCACAGGGGTGTGGCCTTCCCCCTGCGGGAGAGCAATGTGGCATTCGGAGATATTGCGCGAAATCGTGGTGCCGTCCGCCAGGATGAAGGTGGCAGACCGCTTGGGCTTCAATTCGATCGCTTGCCACACTTCATAGGGAAGCAGGGTGTATGTCGCTCCGCTGTCAACTAGAAAACGGACCCTATCCTGTTTCCCGGTTGGGCCTGTTACAACGCCTTCAATGTAAGTCAAGCCCATGCGCTCAGCCCTCTTATCCGAGCGGTGGGCATCCCTGAGGCAGGGCGGTGACCCGCACCCCGCCGATGAGAGCGATGGTCCCCGCAAGGATCACCAGCGATCCTCCGATGAACGCGACCCGCTTGAGAGCTCGGTTCCATCCCCGGTGATGCACGTAATCATCGATCACGTAGCGCAGGCCGTTCAGGCCGTGGATGTAGGCCAGGAAGAGAAGCAGGGCGTCATACACGCGCCACCAGAAGAGGACGTTCCACCGGTAATACACGAAGCAGGCGTTGATGTCATGGACGTTGTTGATGATATGCATGATCGCCAGGTGGCCGAAGGCCAGCGGGATCAGCAGCACGCCCGAGATCCGCATGAAAGCCCACAGCCAGACCTCCAGGCGGGGTCGGATCGCCGGGACGCTCCGCGAGACGGCTTTCGGGATGGCTGCCATGGCCTACCTCCCCAGGATGCTTTTTTGCAAGATGACGTTGCCCATGATGAAGAACGTAGGGATGTAAAGGGCGAGGAAGGCGACGAGGGTCCATAGGATCAGCCGGCCCTGGGTCTCCGCGGCCCATAGGCGGGGCCGGAAGTCGCTGATGGCGATGCGCAGGCCGTTCAGGCCGTGCCAGAGGACGCAGCCCACCAAGATCAGCTCGCCGAGGCCGAAAAGCGGATGCCGATATAGGACGAGGGCCCGCTCATACCAGACGGGGGCGAAATAGACCAGGGAGGTATCGAGGATATGAACAGTGAGGAAGAGAAGGGTTCCCAGCCCGGTCACCCGGTTGGCCACCCAGGCCCACTGATGGATCCGACCCTGATACCGCGGGATCTCCTGGACGATCGCTTTCAGCCCAGATGCCGGAGCCCAGGCTTGTTCGGAGGTCCGCCAGCGGTTTCGCGCTCCTTCCGGAAGGACCGTCTCTGCGCCTGCCATGGCCCGCTCCTTTGGGAAAGTTTTCACTTGAATTATAGCACGGGGAGGGGAGACAGAAAACTCTTGAGGGAGCGCAAGAAGGATGGCAAGGTCCTTCCCCGCTCCCTACAAGAACCCGCCTCGTTTGTGGGAGCCGCGACTTTGCCCTCTCAAAGACGAGGGTTCGGGACGAAAAGCCCCTCCTACAAAAAATCGATGGGGTAGGAGCGGCTTCCGCCGCGACTTTGCCCTCTCGAAGACAGAGGTTCGGGGCGAAAGCCCCTCCTACAAAAAGATCGATGGGGTAGGAGCGGCTTCCGCCGCGACTTTGCTCTCTAGAAGACGGGGGTTTAGAGCTAAAGCCCTGCCTACAAAAAGATCGATGGGATAGGGGCAGCTTTCGCCGCGACCCCACTTCATCGAAGACAGAAGTTCGGGGCTAAAGCCCCTCCTACAAAAAACCAATGCTGTAGGAGCGGCTTCTGCCGCGACCGTTGTTCTCTAAGAAGGTCCCGTGGATCGGCGCGCCTCCAGGGCTTCGCGGATCAGCTCGTTGGCCCGCTGAGGATCAGCCTGGCCACGGGTGGCGCGCATCACCTGGCCGACGAACCACTTCAGCACGCCCTCTTTGCCCCGCAGGTAGCTCTCCACCTCCCGGGGGTTCTCCTCAATGACCCGAAGGACGATCGCCCGCAGGGCCTCTACATCCCGGATCTGGGTGAGCCCTTTGGCTTCCACGATCCGACGAGGGGCCTCTCCGGTCTCAAAGGCTTCGCGTAGGACCATCTTCCCCGTGTTCAGGTTGATCTCCCCCTGCTGGACCATGCGGATCAGGTCCACCAGGGCAGCGGGGGGGATGCGGACCTCCTCGATCTCCACGCCCGCCTCGTTCATCAGGCGGAAGAGCTCGCCGGTGATCCAGGT
>JAGHYO010000410.1 GCA_017743605.1 Thermoflexus sp.
TTCGGGGCGAAAGCCCCTCCTACAGAAAGACCGATGTTCGTAGGACCAGCTTCCGCCCCGACCCACTGCGTCGTTCAGGATATCATGGATTGAGAGGCAAAATCAGCGCTCTACCGAAGAATTCCTTCAACACAGCGCGACTGAGGATTCACCCGGTGGAGATATTGAATACATAGAGTGGATGAGCGAGGCGGCCACGCTTCGAGCGCTTGAAGAAGAGCGGGAGCAGATCGAACGCCCCCAATACAATCTCTTATCCCAGAGCGAATGAGAGGGGAGATGTTGGACGGTTGGATCGATCTGCGCAGCGACACGGTGACGCATCCCACGCCGGCCATGCGGGAGGCGATGGCCCGGGCGGAGGTGGGGGATGATGTGTTCGGGGAGGACCCGACGGTGCGACGGCTGGAGGAGATGGCCGCCGAGCAGATGGGGAAGGAGGCTGCCCTCTTCGTCGCCAGCGGCACCATGGCCAACCTGGTCTCCCTCCTCACCCACTGCGGCCGGGGCGACGAGGTGATCGTGGGGGATCAGGCCCACACCTTCCTCTCCGAGGTCGGCGGGATGGCCGCCCTGGGCGGCATCCACCCGCGCCCGGTCGCCAACCAGCCCGATGGGACCACGCGCCTGGAGGACATCGAGGCCGCCATCCGGACGGAGGATGTGCATCATCCGCGGACCCGGTTGATCGCCCTGGAGAACACCCACAACCGCTGCATGGGTGCAGCGTTGCCGCCGGATTATCTTCGGGCGGTGCGGGCCCTGGCCGACCGGCACGGCCTGCGGGTCCACATCGACGGCGCTCGGATCTTCAACGCGGCGGTGGCGCTGGGGGTACCGGCGGTGGAGCTGGCCCGGTATGCGGACACGGTGACCTTCTGCCTCAGCAAGGGGCTGTGCGCGCCAGTGGGCTCGCTGATCTGCGGGCCCGCTGCGTTCATCCGGGAGGCGCGCCGGGTGCGCAAGATGGTGGGCGGGGGGATGCGTCAGGCGGGAGTGCTGGCCGCTGCTGGCCTGGTCGCCCTGGAAACGATGGTGGCGCGCTTAGCGGAGGACCACCGGCGGGCGCGGCGCCTGGCTGAGGGCCTGGCGGAGATCCCTGGGATCCACATCGAAGCTCACCGGGTGCAGACCAACATTGTGATCTTCGAGCTGGATCCCCACCTGCCGCTCTCGGAGGAGGCATTCCTCGCCGCCCTGGCCGAGCGCCGGGTGCGGATCCTGCGCTGGGGCCCTCGGCGCTTCCGGGCTGTGACCCACTACTGGATCGATGACGCGGATGCCGACCAGGCCCTCCGGGCCATCGCGGAGGTGGTGGGCCAAGCGATGCGCGCCTCAAGTATCCCGTGGGTGGATTATGATCACCTCGGACCACATGCGAGGGTCTCCGCATGAGCATCCGTTGTGTGATCCCTGGAGAAGGCGTGCAAGTTTCATCGAGGGGGGAGTCCATCCCTGCTCTCCTCGCCCGTCATGATGGGTTCCTCTGGCTGGACGTGTGCCCGCCGGAGGAGGCGGATCATCTCTGGCTTCGGGAGGCCTTTGGGTTCCATCCCCTGGCCCTGGAGGATGCCTTCCGAGCGCGGGAGCGACCCAAGGTAGATGCCTACCTCGACCACTACTTCATCGCCTTTTACGCAGTGGGATATGAGACGGAGAACGGGCTGTCCCTGCATCCCCTCCACGTGTTCGCCGGTCTCCGCTATATGGTCACCATCCGCTCCCAGCCGATCCCGGAGGTGGAGCAGGTGATCGCCCGCTGGCAGGACCCGGAGCGATGCCGGGCTCCTACGCCCGGGAGCGTGGTCTACGATCTCCTCGATGCCATTGTGGACGCCCACTTCCCGGTCCTGGATCGGATCGCGGAGGAAGTGGAGACCTTGGAGGAACGGTTGTTCGCGGGAGGCGACGGCCGTCTGGTGGAGGCCATCTTCCAGACGCGCAAGACCCTGCTGGAGCTGCGCCGTGTGGTGGCGCCGGAGCGCGAGGTGATCAACCTCCTGTTGCGCCGCGAGCTCCCCGTGTTCCGCTCGGAGGACATGGCTTACTTCCAGGACCTCTACGACCGGCTGGTCCGGATGATCGAGAGCATCGATCTCTATCGGGATATGCTCTCAGGAGCCCTGGAGAGCTATCTCTCCTTGCAGTCCAACCGCCTAAACGAGATCGTCAAGGTCC
This sequence comes from Thermoflexus sp., assembly GCA_017743605.1. Lineage (GTDB taxonomy): Bacteria > Chloroflexota > Anaerolineae > Thermoflexales > Thermoflexaceae > Thermoflexus. The sequence continues at coordinate 2,179 of JAGHYO010000410.1, forward strand.
TTACCACCGCCTCCATCATCTTGATGGCCAACGCTCTGGTAGCCGGGATCTACGGCATGAACTTTCAATACATGCCAGAGCTGGAGTGGCCGTGGGGGTATCCCATGGCCCTCTCGATGATGGCGGGGATCAGCGCCGGGCTGGCGCTCTTCTTCCGCCGGCGGGGCTGGCTGTGATGGGATCGGCGATCAACGCGCTTATGCCTCCAGCACGAAGGCGCAGAATCACTCTGCATCCACGCGCATGGCAACCTGAACCCTGCGCCCACCTGGTCAGCGCGGGATGCGGCCCTGGCTCCGGCCTTCGGTCTCCACCTCGATCTCTACGTCCTCGAAGGTGAACAGCTCCAGACGGGCAAGCCCCGCAGTGTTCAGAACGTCCCACATGTAATTTTGAT
>JAGHYO010000411.1 GCA_017743605.1 Thermoflexus sp.
CGGACGGGTCCGCGTGGGCGTGCGGGTGGGGGTAGGGGTCTCGGTAGGGGTCGGCGTGAACGTAGCGGTCGGCGATGGCATGATCGTGGGGGTGAAGGTGGCCGTCGCTGTCGGGCGCGGCGTACGGGTCGGCGGGAAGGTCACCGTGGGCGGCACCGGCGCCCCAAACACGGCTCCTTCGCATGCCGCTGTGAGCAGGCTGAGCAACGCGATGAACCCGCTTCCCTTTAATCGGGAACAGATCCCCCAGGCCGTCGCTGTTCTGATCGGCATCGCAACCTCCTAGGGTTTCGGAGATCCTCATCCGGGCTCGGACAGAGGAACCGGCTCGGTTTGCAAGGCTTGAAGCAGATGATACCGCAACCGGCGCGCCACTGTCCAGCGGTCCGCCGGCCGGGTCTTCGCCTCCACCCGAACGATGAGGGCAGTCTCCCCAATGGTTTCGATGCCAGCCACCGTCGGGGGCTCCAGCCATCTGTCCTGGAGTTCCGGATCCTCCCGCAGCGCGCGTGTCGCCTGCTCCAGGGCCTCCTGCAGTGCCTCCAGCCGGGTCCCCCGGGGCACTGGCAGATCGACGATCACCCGGGCCCAGTCCCAGCTGAGGTTGCTGATCACTCCCAGCATGCTGTTCGGGATCACATGCAGCGTGCCGTCGGCATCCCGCACATAGGTGGCCCGCAAGGTGATGCGCTCCACTTTCCCGCTCACGCCCGCTGTGTGGATCAGGTCTCCAATGCCGAAGGGGCCTTCTAGCACAACGATCAGGCCGGCCAGGAGGTCCCGGATCAGGCTTTGTGCGCCCAGCCCCACCACGATCCCCAGGATGCCGGCTCCGGTGAGCAGGGGCCCCAGGTTCAGCCCCATCAGGTCCAGGACCATCAACAGGGCAGTGATAAGGACCACCGCTCGCAGCAGGCTTTGGCCCAGGGAGAGGAGGGCCTGGATCCGCCGGGCGCGTTCCGGATCAGCAAGGGGGAGCCGAACCCGCATCGCGCGTCCGATCCCCCACCAGAGGGCGCCGGTGAGGATCACGATCACCAAAATCTGCATCGCCAGGGTGAGGGTGCCAGGCTGCATCAGGGATCATCCCATCTCTCACCAGATTGCATCCGGGAAGGTGCAGATCCCTGCGTGGTGGCCCACCCGCTTATACATCCGGACCCCGTCGAAGGGCTCCTCCAGGATGCCGTCGTAGATGGCCCATGAGCGGCCACGCACCGTTCGCTCCATCCCGGGCTGCCGGAATGGGGTGGAGCCGTCCAGCCGCCGGTGAAGCACGCCCCCCGGCTGGAACTCTCGATGGATCCACTCCATTTTGGTGCGCCCCTCGATGTATCCGCAACCATGGCGCTCGAAGAGGACAGCCACATGGTAGGCCAGGGGCTCCACCAGGAACAGATCGTGGCCTAGGCGGCGGATGAACTGTTCGAACAGGGGAAGCACATGTTTGGTCAGGCGCAGACCCCGGCGCATCTGGCCCGGGGCCAGACCGAACCGCATGGCGGCGATCTCCGCCTCGACGTTCCGGCTCACCGTCCCATATTTCGTCGGCCGCCCCTCCCAGTCCCGATCCACATCGAAGCGTGGGGATTCCGGGTCGTTGGTCATGAAGAGGAGCACGATAATGCAGTTGTGCAGTGTCTCCGCAAAATGCAGGTAAACCAATGGATCCCGATCTTCAGCTTGCCGCCAGACCTCGATCTCCACATCGGCGCTCTCCCCCCGAATGCGGACCAGCGGCTGCCCGGCCGAGTCGCACAGCGTGACCGGGTTAATGCCGTAGCGCTCCAGCAGGAAATCCGGGATCAGAGTGCGATAAATGGCTCGCTGAGCCTCCTCGGGCAGCCGGTGGATCTCCCGCAGGGAAGCCAACGGGCGACCGTCTACCACGAAGCGCTCGGATCGAAGCTCTATCTCCATCTCGAGCCCCTGCGGCGATCTGGATCAGGGGAAACGCGAAGCTGTTGCCTGCATAATCTGCGGCATTTATCCGGTCTCCGCTTGCTCCGACATCCAGGCATGGATCTCCCGAGTGAAGCGCCGAAAGCGGTCCGAGGCATCCCGCAACGCCTGGGCGACCCGCTCCGGATCAACGCGGATGTATTCATGGACCAGCGCGTTTCGAAGCCCTCCGGCGCCCCGCAACAGCGTATACAGCTCGTCCGAGATCACCCCATGCTGTCGAAGGGCCCTCAGCAGGTCCTCATAGGTGGGCGCCTCCAGATGAAACCGGTTGACCAGGATATGATCGGCGATTTGAAAGATCAGGTTGAGCCCCGCGATGAGCCCTCGTTCAGCAGCCCAGCGCCGGTACAGATCGCCCTCCAGGTCGCGGGCGGTCAGCGAGCGGTAGGCCTCCATCGCCTCGGCGATCCGTTCGAGCTCCAGAAGCGCAGACCAGAGAAAATCGGTTCGCAGAGGCAGGGGCGCTATCCTCCATCGGGCCTGACGGGCCTGGATCTGGATGCGGATCCGCTCGTCCCGGGCGATGTCGCGAGCGCTTCGTTCGAAAGTCTCGCGCTCTGCCTCCGACGGAGCGAACAAACAACGGCCGCTTTGAAGGATC
>JAGHYO010000025.1 GCA_017743605.1 Thermoflexus sp.
CCGATCCGGCCTGTTCCGCTAGGGCGGCCAGAGCCTGGGCGCCCCGCACGCTGTTTTCGTCGGGGACCGGATGCCCGGCTTCGACCACCGTCCAGCGTTCGTCGAGAGCGGCGGCCAAGTGCCCGTATTTGGTCACCAGCACCCCCCGATCCAGGCGGCTGCCCAGCAGCACCTGCAGAGCGTAGGCCATTGGATAGGCGGCCTTGCCCAGAGCCAGCACGAACACGTAACGGTAGCGCTCCAGATCGAAGCGCTCCCTCCCGATGAGGAGCCGGTTGCCCTCCCGGCGGACGTGCCGGCGGACCGCGGCGCTGGGGTCCACTGCGCCTAGCGCTGCATGAAGGATCTGCCTGGCATCCTGGCGGAGAGCATCTTCTTTCTTTTCGACCGACATCCCTTGCCGCTCCTCGAAAGCAGGAGTGGGGCGTCCGTCTTTCATTTTAGCGACGCTTCTCCCGGTAGTGATCGATCATCCGGCTTAGGGCCATCCAGTCGGAGACCAGGCAGACGAAACCGGCGCCCTTGGGCAGGCAGAGGTAAGGGCCCAGCAACCAGCGGATCCATCGGGCAGGGATGGGGTAGCCTACGGTCTCGATCACCAGCACCGTGTGATCATAGAAAGGCTCCACCCACCGTCGATGGCGAAAGGGAAGGCGTGGGAAGACTTCTGAGAAGCGGGTGGGGCGGGTGGCGCGGATCCGGCGGTAGGAGACCCGAAGCGCGAAGAAAGGGGCCCGCAAGACCAGGGCTTCCGGGCAAGGCTCCACCCCGGAGAGCCGGCTGCCGACCTCCGGGATCAACCAGATCCCCAGGGCCGCTCCCGCCAAGATCAGCAGCACGACGTCCCGTTCCGGGGGCCAGGGATAATTGACCTCGGCGATTAGCGGGAGATAATACAGCCCGAAGGCCAGAAGCGCAATTAACCACGCGGGGCCTCGATACATGCGGGCCAGCCGCTGATACAGCAAAAAAGGAAAACGCCGGGGGCGGACCCCACCCCGTCTGTTCTCCTCGGCGACCGCTCTCCAGGTCCCCTGAGGCCGGCGGAAAGCCATGCGTGAAATACGGTTCCGAGAGCAAGCCTTCAGAAGATAAGCGCTCCCCGCCCGTCTTTGAGGGGGAGCGCTGTTTGCTCCTTCGTCGGGCGCAGGCTCAGTTCAGCTCCTGCAGCTCCCCGGTGACCATAAAGATCACCCGCTCTGCGATGTTGGTCACCCGGTCCGCGATGCGCTCCAGGTTGTGGGAGATCCAGAGCAGGCGGGTGGCCCGGAAGATCGTCCGCGGATCCTGCATCATATACGTGATCAGCTCCATGTAGACCTGCTCATCCAGCGCGTCCACCTCATCGTCCCGGGCCACGGCCGCACGGGCCTTCTCCGGATCTTGCTCCACGTAGGCCTCCAGGACCTGCCGCAACATCTCCTTGGCGATTTGGGCCATGCGGGGGATGTCGACGAGCGGCTTGAGCAGGGGCTCGTCGGCCATCTCGATGGCGAGCTTGGCGATGCTCTTGGCGTGGTCGCCCATGCGCTCCAGGTTGGTGGCGCAGAACATGGCGGCGATGATCGCCCGCAGGTCGCTGGCCATCGGCTGCTGGGTGGCGATGGCCTCCAGGCATGCCTCTTCGATCTGATAGCGCATCCGGTTGATCTCCTCATCGAAGGCGATGATCTCCCGGGCCATCTCCACGTCCAGCCGCTTCATGGCCTCGATGCAGCGATCGATGGCCTGCTCCACCATCCCCCCCAGCCGCAGCACATCCTGACGGATGGCGCTCAGATCGCGCTCCAGCATCACGCGCGCCTGCATCAGCCCCTCCTTTCCGGACCTGGCGCCCGTATGGTAATCCCCGGCCGGCGCCCGGTCAAGCATCCTCTGCTCCGTCTCCCGTCCCTCCAGCCAGCGCCGCAGGGCCGGGATCAGCTCCTCTCGCATCCGATCCCGGACCTCGCGGAACTCCTCCAGCATCCCTTCCTCGCCCCATCCCCGCCTGCCGGGGTCGGGGTAACTGATATGCATGCGCTCCACCTGGCCGGGCCAGACCGGGCACTCCTCAGCCGCATCGTCGCAGACCGTGAGGACCAGATCGAAGGGCTGTCCGATGAACTCGGACAGCGATTTGCTGCGCTGGCCGGAGATGTCAATCCCGATCTCCCGCATCACCCGGATGGCGATCGGGTGCACGTAGCCGGCCGGATGGGTCCCGGCGGAGAAGACCTCCACCCGGTCCCCCAGGGCGGCGCGGATCAGCCCCTCCGCCATCTGGCTACGGGCAGCGTTCCCGGTGCACAGCACCAGCACGCGCGGCTTCCGCGTGTTCATCGACCCTCCTCATCCGAACCGTCCGGTGATGTAGTCCTCCGTGCGTCGATCCTGCGGGCGGGTGAAGATCTGCTGGGTGGGCCCGAACTCGATGAGCCGCCCCACCCGATCCTCCCCGGCCAGCATGAAGGCGGTGTAATCGCTCACCCGGGCGGCCTGCTGCATGTTGTGGGTGACGATCACGATGGTGTATTCCCGGGCCAGCTCCCGCATCAGGTCCTCGATCTTCATGGTGGCGATGGGGTCCAGGGCGGAGGCCGGCTCGTCCATCAGCAGCACCTCGGGTTCGGTGGCCAGGGCCCGGGCGATGCACAGGCGCTGCTGCTGGCCGCCGGAGAGGGTCAGGGCGTTCTGGTGCAGCTTGTCCTTGACCTCATCCCACAGGGCCGCCGCTCGCAGACAGCGCTCCACGATCTCGTCCAGCTTGCGTCGGTCCCGGATTCCCTGGATGCGCGGGCCGAAGGCCACGTTCTCATAAATGCTCTTGGGGAAGGGGTTCGGCTTCTGGAAGACCATCCCGATGCGCCGCCGCACCCCCACCACATCCACATCCGGGCCGTAGAGGTCGAGGCCCTCAAACAGGAGCCGGCCGGTCACGCGGGCGGAGGGGATGAGGTCGTTCATCCGGTTGAAGCAACGCAGCAGGGTGCTTTTGCCGCACCCGGAGGGTCCGATGATCGCCGTGATCCGCCGGCAGGGGATCTTCATGGAGATCCCCTCGATGGCCGGACGGCCGTCGTAGTAGACGGTGAGGTTCTGCGTCTCCAGGACGATCTCCTCCATGCGTTCCCTCCTCACCACTGATAGCGCCGCTGCAGGCGATAGCGGAGATAGATGGCCAGCCCGTTCATAGACAGCAAAGCCGCCAGCAACACCAGGATGGCCCCCGCCGCGCGGGCGTGGAAGCCCGCCTGGGGTCGAGAGACCCAGTTGAAGATCTGGATGGGAAGCACCGTGAACTTGTCGAGAGGACCTCGAGGATCGAAGGCGATGAAGGTCAGGGCCCCGATGGTGATCAGCGGGGCGGTCTCCCCGATGGCCCGGGAGAGGGCCAGGATCATCCCGGTGAGGATGGCGGGGAAGGCCACCGGCAGCACCTGATGACGGATCACCTGCCAGCGGGTGGCCCCCAGGGCGAAGGCGGCCTCCCGCAGGCTCATCGGAACCGCCCGCAGCGCCTCCCGGGAGGCGGTGATCAGGATGGGCAGGATGAGCAGGCTGAGGGTGAGGGCGCCGGCCAGGATGCTGCGCTCCAGCCGCAGGGCCCGGACGAACAGCTCCAGCCCCAGCAGGCCGTAAATGATCGAAGGCACGCCGGCCAGGTTGTTGATGTTCAGCTCGATGAGCCGGGTCAGCCGGTTGCGGGACGCGTATTCCTCCAGGTAGATGGCGGCCGCCACCCCAAGGGGCACCGCGAAGAGCGCCGTCAGCGCCATGACCCAGATGGTCCCCAGCAGCGCCGAGCGGATCCCCGCCTGCTCCGGGAACCGGGAGGGATAGGAGGTGAGGAGGGACCAGGAGAGCACCCCCAGCCCCCGGCGGGCCACGTCGAGCAACAGGAAGGCCAGGACCAGCAAGCCGAAGACCGTGGCCGCCAGCGCGATCCCCTCGAACAGCTTCCCTAACAGCTCCCGCCGTTGCCGATGTCCCATGCGCGCACCTCCCGGCCTACCGATAAACCTCCCGATAGCGTTCAATGATCCTCATGGCAATCAGGTTCAGGACCAGGGTGATCAGGAAGAGCACCAGGCCCACTGCGAAGATCGTGCGGAACTCCAGGGTGCCGTGGGGGGTGTCCCCCAGGCTGACCTGGACGATGTAGGCGGTCATCGTCTCGATCGCCCGCCGGGGGTCCAGGGTCAGCGTCGGCCGCTGCCCGGCGGCGATGGCCACGATCATCGTCTCTCCGACGGCGCGGGAAGCCGCCAGGATGAACGAGGCCGCGATCCCGGAGAGGGCCGCCGGGATCACCACGCGCACCGCCACCTCCAGGCGCGTGGCGCCCAGGGCGTAAGCCGCCTCCCGCAGCGAAGAAGGGACCGCATACAGGGCGTCCTCGCTCAGGGAGGAGATCAGGGGGATGATCATCACGCCCATGGTCAGGCCGGCGCTGAGGGCGTTGAAGGTCTCCAGATCCGGGATGATCCGCTGCAGAAGGGGCGTAACGGTGAGCAACGCGAAATACCCGTAGACCACAGTGGGGACGCCGGCCAGAAGCTCCAGGGCGGGCTTTAAGACGGCCCGGACCCGCGGCGAGGCGTATTCGCTGAGATAGACGGCGCTCAGCATTCCCACCGGCATGGCCAGGGCCAGCGCCACCGCCGAGGTGAGGAACGTTCCCGCCACCAGCGGCATGATCCCGAAATGTTTCTGGGCGAACAGCGGCGTCCACTGGGTATCCAGCAGGAAATCCTTCAGAGAGACTTCCTGGAAGAAGGGGAGGGCCTCCACCAGGAGGACCGCGACGATGCCGATGGTGGTGAAGGCGGAGACCATGGCCGCGAAGAACAGAGGGGCCTGGACGGCCAGCTCCCCCCATTCCCGCCAGCGGGCCGCTATGCCCCTCTGGAGGCGGGCCGCGGAGATCTCCACTGCCGAACGAGCAGTCAGCCCCATGGATCCCGGCTCCTTGAGCAAAGGGTCCTGCGGGGGGGCGGCATCCCCAAAGGCGCCGCCCCCCCGCCCATATCCAGTATAGGCAATCCAGGGCGTTCCCGGACGCCCGGAAAGCTTCACTGCTCCGCTTTCAACAGGTCCTCGATCGACAGCCCCACCGGGGGCTCGCCCTTAAACAGGGTCCCTACCTTGCGAGCCTCGAAGCGCTTGAGGGCCAGCTGGTAAACCGCATCCGGCAACGGGACGTATCCGACCTGCTTGACCAGGGCGGGGCCCTCTTCGAGGTAGAACCGAACGAAGGCCTCCACCTCCGGGCGATCCGCGGCCTTGCGGCTCACGTAGATGAAGAGGGGACGGGAGAGGGGCTGATAGGTTCCGTTCCGCACCGTCTCCTCCGAGGGGGGCACGCAGCCCTTCCCACCGTCAATGGCGACCGTCTTCAGTTTGTCCTGGTTCTCGAAGTAGTAGGCGAGGCCGAAATACCCCAGGGCGTATTGATCGTTGGCCACCCCCTGAACCAGGACGTTGTCGTCCTCGCTGGCGGTGTAGTCGCCCCGGCTGGCCTTGGCCTTGCCCATGATGGCCTCGGTGAAATAATCGAAGGTCCCGCTGTCCGTGCCCGCGCCGTAGAGATTGAGGGGGGCGTCCGGCCACTCCGGCCGCACCTGGTTCCAGCGGGTGATCTTCCCCTGGGCGTCCGGCTCCCAGATATTCTTCAACTCCGCCACGGTCATGCAGGCGACCCAGTCGTTCCGGGGGTTGACCACCACCGAGAGGGCGTCATAGGCCACGGGGAGCTCGATGTATTCGATGCCGTTCTGGGCGCAGGTGTCGATCTCCTTCTGCAAGATGGGGCGCGAGGCGTTTGAGATGTCCGTCTCGCCGTTGCAGAACTTCTTGAAGCCCCCGCCGGTGCCGGAGATCCCCACCACCACCTTCAAGTCGGGTTGGAGCTTCTGGAACTCCTCACCGACCGCCTCCGTGATCGGGTAGACGGTGGAGGACCCATCGACTTTGATCTCGCCGCTCAGGCGGGCGGGCGACGGGGTCGGTGCGGGAGCGGGAGCCGAAGGCGATGTCGGGGTGGGTGCCTGAACCGGAGCAGGCGCTGTGGGCGCCGGCGTCGCCGCCGGCTGGCACGCCGCCGCCGCGATCACCAGCAGCGCCGCAGCCTTGCTGAGAACGGAACGCCATTTCATCGCACACCTCCCATCAGTTTGGTGGAGTGGATCGGGGAGGGAGCTTGGGCGCCTCTTCTCCCCGCGTCAAGCCATCGCTCCTCCGCGTGCGCGGCGCGACGGCCTGGCCCGGCGAGAGGAGAGCTACCCCGAGTCCCGCTTCCCTCGGCGTGCCGGAGAAACCGTGGAGCGCATCTCCACGCGGATGCTCTGCTCCCTCAAGAACACGCGGAGCGCTTCGGTGTCCGGCAGGCTTAACAACACATAACGCCCCTCGCGCTTCAGAAGGATGTGATAGTAAGGACGCCAGCCCGTGTCTTGATGGGCATAAACCGGCGGGTCGATCTCCCAGCCCGAGTCGAGAGCGAACAGCAGGTCGGCCAGATCCGCGTAGCCGGGCTGCAGGCCCTCCGGCCGATTTCCCAGCCGGCTCCACGCCGGAAGGCACTCCGAGAACTCCTCCGCCACCAAGGGGCGCATCTTTCCCTCCTTGAGCATCTGTCATCGGGACCGATCACGCCGCCTGACGCCACGCCCGCAGCTCCCAACGCAGCGCCTCCAGGCGTTCCAGCTCGGCCAGCATGCGCCGCAAGCGGAGCCCCTCCTCATCCTCCCCGCTGTGCACCATCCGAGTGAGTTCCTCCCGGAGCTGCCGGAGCCGCTCATCCACCTGGGCCACTATCTCCATACGCAACCTCCCTTTCTAAGATTTCGGCTTCATCTTACCGGCATCCCCCCAAGAAGGGGTGAAGAGACCTTCCGAGTTTTTTGAAAAGATTGTTAAATCTTCTTAACACCGACGCCTCCGCTCCGAGGGAGAGGCCACGCCGGCCATCATCAGAGGAGGCGGTCTTCTCCCCCTACGGGCCTGCCGGTTTCTCGGGGCCATGGGCGGATCCAGGCGGTGGAATCCATCCGGCCCTGTGAAAGCCGGCTGCCAGTTCGGCCAGGCGCGGGTGGAGGAGAGGCGGGCGCCACGGAAGCCTTAACGTAATGATGAAGGGGCACTTGGCATAATTCATTGGGGTGCGAATCTTTTTCAAAGTGTCGCAGGAACAGCGCTCTCAGGCTTGCGCGAAGTAGAAAGGAGCGGCCGATGACGATCCCTTTTGAGTCCCTGCGTCAAGCGCTGGAGGAGGAGCGGAGCCGCTTGCGGGAGGAGCTGGCGCGCCTGGATGCGCGGGCGCCGGAGGGCATCGGCTACCATGACCACATGGCCGATGACGCCACGGATGTCGTGGATCAGGTCGTCCGGGTGACCCTGCGCCGCCACCTGGAAGCCCGCCTGCGGGAAGTGGAAGATGCCCTGCGGCGGATGGAAGAGGGCACGTATGGGATCTGCCAGGACTGCGGCCGGCCGATTGAGGTCGCCCGGCTGAAGGCTCTCCCCTTCGCCGCCTTCTGTCTGGAATGCCAGGCCCGTCGGGAGCGGTGAGCCGGACGCGGGATGGATAGGCCCGGTCCAGGAAACCTCGCTGCTGGATCTCTCGGGGCGGAGCACGCAACCCGCGGAGGATTCCGAATGGGACGACGCTGGTTGTTATGGACGGTGGCCATCCTGGCCTTCGCCGCCGATCAGGGGAGCAAAGCCTGGGTCCGGGAGAACTTAGCCCTGTATGAATCGTGGGCACCCATCCCGGCCCTGGCCCGCTATTTCACGTTCACCCACGTGACCAACACGGGGATCGCCTTCGGCCTGTTCCGGGAGTGGGGCTCCGTCCTGGTCGCCGTGGCGGTGGTGGTCATCGCCTTCCTGTTGCTCTACGCCCGACAGCTCGCCACCGCCCGCTGGCCGATCCAGGTCGCCCTGGGCCTGCAGCTGGGCGGGGCCTTCGGGAACCTGCTCGACCGGCTGCGCTTCGGCTTCGTCACCGACTTCCTGGACTTCAAGTTCTGGCCGGTCTTCAACCTGGCCGACAGCGCCATCGTGGTCGGGATGGTGCTGTTGCTCCTCTTCCTGGAGGAAGACAAAGCGCGCGCCCCGGCCGCGTCCCCCCCGCCGGAGGATCCCGGCCAGAACCCGTGACGCGACGCCTGGATCGATCCCATGCATGCCATTGAGGTCCGCCACCTTCACAAATACTACACCGTCCATCACAAGGCCCCCGGTCTGATGGGCTCCGTGCGCTCTTTCTTCCGTCGGCAGTATCGGGTGGTCCGGGCGGTGGCGGACATCTCGTTCACCATCGATCCCGGAGAGATCGTGGGCTTCCTGGGGCCGAACGGGGCCGGCAAGACCACCACCCTGAAGGTCCTGGCGGGCCTGTTGCACCCCACCGCCGGCGAGGTCCGGGTGCTGGGGTTCATCCCCCAGCGTCGGGAGCGGGCCTTCCTGCGCCGGATCACGCTGGTGATGGGCCAGAAGCAGCAACTGCTATGGGACCTGCCAGCCATCGAAACCTTCCTGCTGAACCAGGCGGTCTACGGGATCCCGGAAGCAGAGTTCCGACGTACGCTGGATGAATTAACCGAGCTGCTGGATCTGAAGGGCTTGCTCACCAAACAGGTGCGCAAGCTCAGCCTCGGGGAGCGCATGAAGTGCGAGCTGGCCGCCGCCCTCCTCCACCGGCCGCAGGTGCTGTTCCTGGACGAGCCCACCATCGGCCTCGATGTAACCATGCAGGCCCGGATCCGGGAGTTCATTCGGGAATACAACCGCCGCACGGGGGCGACGGTGCTGCTGACCAGCCATTATATGGCCGACGTGGCCGCCCTCTGCCGGCGGGTGCTGGTGATCCACCGGGGGCGTCTGCTCTACGATGGGGACCTGGAGGAGCTGGCGGAGCGGGTGGCCCCCTACCGCGTCGTGCGGGTGACCATGGCCCAACCCCTTCCCGTCAGCGCTCTCTCCCCATATGGGGAGGTGCTGAGCCTGAACTCCCACCGGGCGGAGCTGCGGGTGCCGCGGGCCCGCACGGCGGAGATCGCCAGTGCAATGCTGACCGCCCTCCCGATCACCGACCTGGCCATCGAGGAGCCGCCGGTCGAGGAGGTCATCCGGCGGGTGTTCGCGGAGGCCTCCGCGTTGGAGATCGATGAATCGGGATCGCAAGAGGAAGGGGAATGAACGGCTCCCCGCGCCCCACCGCGCTCTCGGAAGGACGGGCCGCCGTGGCCGCCACACTGCGGGCCTATCCCACGCTGCTGCGCATCTATTGGGCCCGCACCCTGGAGTATCGGGTCCAGATCGTGATCTGGATCCTCTCCGGAGCGGTGCCGCTGGTGATGCTCGCCGTCTGGCTCTCCATGGCCCAGGAGGGTCCCGTCGGCTCCTTCGATGCGGGAACCTTTGTGGGGTATTATCTGGCCGCCATCTTCCTGCGCCGTATAACCGGCGTCTGGATCGTGTGGGACCTCAACCGAGACATCCGGAGCGGGGGGCTGAGCGCCCGGTTGCTTCGCCCCCTCCATCCGCTGCATTACGACCTGGCGCGCACCCTGGCCTCCCGCCCCCTGCAGGCCCTCCTGGTTGGCCCGCCTATCGCCCTGGCCCTCTACCTGTATCCGGGCCCCCAGCTGGATCTGGCCCCAGTGAACGTCGTCCGGGTCATCCTGGCGACGTTCCTTGCCATGCTGCTGGAGTTCTTCTTCCAGTATGCCATCGGCCTCACCGCCTTCTGGACTTCTCAGGCGGTGGCCTTCCATGAGGTCTGGTTCTTCATCAAAGCCCTGGGATCTGGCTACGTGATCCCCATCGCCCTGATGCCCGAGGGGATCCGGCACGCGCTCAGCTGGACGCCCTTCCCGCTGATGCTTTCCTTCCCCCTGGAGATGCTCCTAGGCCAGCTCCCGCCGGACCGCATGGCGCAGGGGTTCCTGGCCCAGATCCTCTGGCTAGCTGTAGCGGTCTCCCTGGTGATGCTGCTCTGGCGGCTAGGGATCCGACGGTATGAGGCCTTCGGTGCTTGAAATGGGAGCTGGAAGGCCATCGATCAGGTTGATCGGGCGCGTGTCGACGAACCATCCGCTTGGCCGGCACTCCGAGCAACCCTGCTTTTTCGCGGTTGACCTGCGCCGACCGCAGGCCGAATTCATCCGGCACACACCCACATCCAGGAGGTGAGGGGAAGATGGCGGAGGTCCTGCGGGTCGGCAAGCTCCCGCGGGAATGGATGCGGCGCCTGCTGGATTACCCGATCTCGGATCCGCGGGTGCGCCTGGGGCCTGGGGTGGGGCTGGATGCTGCCGTGGTTGAGATGGGGGATCGATGCTTGGTGGTCAAGGCGGATCCCATCACCTTCGCCACCGAGGCCATCGGCTGGTATGCTGTCCAGATCAATGCCAACGACATCGCCACCACCGGCGCGGTTTCCCGCTGAATGCTGGCCATCCTTCTGCTGACCGAGGGGCGCACCGATCGGGCGCTGGTGGAGGAGATCTTCCGGCAGCGGCAGTCCGCACGCAAGGCCCTGGGGATCAACCTGATCGGGGGCCACAGCGAGGTCACCTATGGGCTGGATCGGCCGATCCTCGCCGGCTTTATGCTGGGAGAGGTGGAGCCGGAGCGCCTGATCACCCCGCAAGGGGCCCAGGCAGGCGATCGGGTGATCCTGGGCAAGCCCATCGCCATCGAGGGGACCACGGTGATCGCCCGGGAGAAGCGCGCCGAGCTGTCGCCGGTCTTCGGGGAAGAATTCCTCTGGCGGTGCGCCGATTTCCTTTATGCTCCCGGGATCAGCGTGGTGGAGGACGCTCGGATCGCCCAGCGCGCCGGGCGGGTGCACGCCATGCACGATCCCACCGAAGGGGGGCTGATGACGGGGCTGTGGGAGATGGCGGAAGCTGCAGGCCTGGGCCTGTGGGTGGAGGGCGAGGCGGCGCCGGTGTATCCGGAGACTCGGGCGCTGTGCGCCGATTACGGGCTGGATCCATGGGGGCTGCTGGCCTCGGGCTCCCTGTTGATCGCTACCCCTCCAGAGGACGCCTCGGCCATCCGGGAGGCGCTGATCGCCGCCGGGCGCCCTGCCGCCCTGATCGGCGAGCTGCGGCCGCCGGACGAGGGACGATGGATCGAACAGGAGGGCCGGCGGATCCCTCTCCAGCCTTTCCCCTGGGATGCGCTGGCCCGTCTTTTTGAAGGATAACGCCTCAGGAAGCGCCCCTGGGACCTCTTTTCTCCGCATCCGACAGGCAGGCCCAACCGCAGGGTCTGGCCCCGGAGCCCCCCACCTTTTCCGCCCTCGCCGGGTATTTCATGGCGGAAATGATCTCCAAGGAGGCGGACTATGATCGGCATCCAGCAACGGCTCAGGATCGCGGGTTTAGGCCTGGTCCTTTTAGGGGCTGGAGCGCTGGCCCTTCTCGGCATAGGGGCCGCCACGCGCCTGCCCTGGGGAGATCCGGCGCGTCCGGTCTGGTATAAGGGGCGGCTGGTTCCCTTCGGGGAGCTGATCGCCCAGGGCATCGCGCCGAAGCGCCATGATGGCGCAGGCCCCGGGGTGATCGCGTGCTATGACACGAACGAGGAGCTGGCCGCGGCAACTGGGCTCGACCTGCCCGGCACGGATCCCGAGAAGGTCCGCGCTCTCCGGTCCGCCATGGGTGCCGGTTCGATGTCCACACTTCCCCCCTGCTACGTCCTGGTCTGGTATTACGGTCAGCTGGTCCCCTTTGAAGCGCTCCTGGCACAGGGGATCGAACCCCACTGCCACGACGGACAAGGCCCAGGCGTCCTGACGTGCTACCGCACGAACGAGGGGCTCGCGGCGGCCACCGGGCCGAAGCTGCCAAGCGCTCGTCCGGAGGAGGCAGAAGCCCTGCGACGCCAGGGGGCCGTCGTCCCAGTGGCCTGTGCGTATTACGCGGTGGTGCGGGAGCACGCGTATTACGGAGGGCGGAACTTTGCGCTGTGCTATGACTACAACGACTTCCGCGCCATCAACTTTAACGACATTGCTTCGTCCATCTGGATCCCCTCCGGAGCGGGGGCCAGCACTTACTTTGAGCATATCAACGATGGGGGAGATCGCCGCACCTTCACCGCGCGCGTCCCCGATCTGACGGCTTATGGTTTCAACGATCGGATCTCTTCGGCGCGACGGGGTCGCTGAACGCATGGATGGATAGGGGGGCGTCCCTAACGCCCTCATCTGAACTCCGTCGCGCACGCCGGAGGGACAGGTTGGTGGAGAAGACCTAGGCCGTCGAGCGGTGGCAGCGGGGCGATTCAGGGGGACTGGAGGCGCTGGTCCGGGCGTATGAGCTGCGCGCGCTTCGCGCCGCTTATCTGATCCTGCAGGATCGCGTGGATGCGGAGGACGCGGCGCAGAACGCCTTTCTGCACGCCTGGGAACGCCGCCATCGGTTTGACCCTTAACGTCCCCTCTGGCCCTGGCTCCTGCGCCTCGTCATCCGGGAGGCCCTACGCCTGGCCAGGCGGCGGGATCGACACCTTCCAGCCTCCTTGCCTTCCTTCTCGGAGGCGGATCCCGTGGAATCCACCCGGGAGGATCCTCATCCCTCTCCGGAGCAGATCGCGGAGCAGGCAGAGCAAAGACGACGCCTCTGGCAGGCTCTGGGGCTTCTCTCCCCAGCCCAGCGGACCGCTATGGTGTTGCGCTACTATCACGAGCTTCAGGAGAAGGAGATCGCCGAGATCATGGGCTGTGCCGCGGGCACCGTGAAGCACTACCTGTATGAAGGACGTATGCGCCTGCGAGGCATCCTTGGATCCGACAGCGCGCCGGACCCGAAGGGGGAGCGCCACGGATGAACGCGAGCTGTCCCGATGGCTAAAGGAAATCGCAGAGGAAGGGATCCCTCGCTCGCCGGATCTCTGGCCGGCTATCCGGGAGCGGATCGTTGCGCCCGCTTCCCGAAAAACATCTTGGTGGAGGCCCAGGGGATGGCCCGCCTGGGGAATTCCGTTGCTCCTCGTGGCGCTGGCGATCGGGGCCGTTGCCTCCGCCGGAAACCGGTGGGACTCTTTTGTTCTGTCTCGCGGCCCAGAGAGGGCGCTGTCCGTTTAGCCGCCGCATCTGCAACAGGAGTGGGGAGGCTATCGGGTGGTTCTGGAATGGGCCCCTGCGGACTGGAACGCCGTCCGCATCGGCTATCGCATGCAGGGTCCCCCGGACCCTGGGCGGCAGGCCGCGCTATCCGAGGCCCTTCTGACCGACGAAGCAGGACGATTATTTCCACTGGAGATGGAGGAAAGGCTGATAGGCGCTTCGGAGGCGATGCAAACGGCATTGCCTCCCGGAGAGCAAGCCTCCATCCCGTCCTTCGAGAGCTGGGCTTATGCGCCGCTACTAGATCTTTTGCAGCTCCGGTTGCGCCTGCGCCTCGTCATCGACCTCCCATCCGGCATTCGGGAAGAGCGGGGGCCATTCGTCTTCGATTTCCGCATTCCTGTGCCTCCCGGAGTGATCCAGGAGGGTCGGCGAACCGTAGTCGCGAACGGGGTTGCCGTGACGATGGAGCGGGCGGTGATCGCCCCTTCCGGCGTGCAAGCGAGGATCTGTTTCCCGCCGCTGGATCCCCAGCGCGTCTGGCGTCCGCTGCCGGACGGAGGAGCGGTCCGGGAAGAAGGGGGCAGTTGCTTCCACGTTTTCTTCTTCCCGCGGCCCGGCGAGGCTTCACCGACTTCGCGCGCATTGCGCATCCTGGAGCTAATCGGTGTGGACCCGAATGGGCAGGGAGAACCCCTCCGGGTGCCCGGCCCCTGGGTGTTCCCATCCGATCGCTCCGGGGTCGGAGCATCCCAAGGTCTGTCCTCCGGGGCGCCCGACGGCCTGCCCCTCGGGCCATCGGTCCCGGCATCTACCCTTCGCAGGGGCTCCGTCCCCATTTCGTCTGGATGGCGTCTAGGAACTTTATCGCGGTTTGTTGCGTTATAATTTATGGAGTCACATGAGAGCAGTGCCTGGAAGCGCTGGGCCTATCCGCACGGGAGGAACTATGGAAGGCTTTATTTTGCTTTCCCTATGTTTGATTCTTACAACTCTTGCGGATTGCGCGCCATCGGATGGAGATCCGCAGGTCTGCCCTCGGCCTCGTCCCCTTCGGACGCCGACCTTGATATCGGGCAACCCACCTTCGGAAGGAAGCCGTTCTGGGGAGGGAAGGGTCAAGCCGGCGGAGCCGCTGGTGCCTTACACGTATGCTTATGTGAAAGCGCCGGCTCAAACCTATCGCTCCCCGGAGGAGGCCCTCAACGGGGGCGCGCCGCGCCGCGTCTTCCCAGCCGGTTATGTGTGGGTGAGCGTGCATGGGCGGGTCGAGGCAGGGGGGAAGGTGTTCTATCTGATTAACCCGGACGAATACATCGACGCCGCCCACCTGGCCTTTGGGGCGCCGTCCACGTTCCAAGGCGTGGTGTTCAGCGAGCCGCCCTCGCGCCCCTTCGGCTGGATCGTGCAGGCGACGCGGCCCTCCTCAGCGCCGGGTCAGGCTCCCAATCCGCAGGCCCCGCTGTTAGCGCGTTACACACGCATCATCGTGGAAGAAACTCGCGAGATCGGCGATCAGGTCTGGCATCGGATCGGCCCGGATCAGTGGCTGAAGGCGCAGACGGTCGGCCTGGTGTTCCCCATCCGACGGCCGGAGGGGGTCCCGCCTGGCGCGAAGTGGATCGAGGTGAACCTTTACGAGCAGACCCTGGCGGCCTATGAGGGGGATCGCCTCGTATTCGCCACCCTGATCTCCTCAGGACGGCCATGGACCCCCACGGTCACCGGCCTCTATCGGATCCAGATCAAGGTGCGGGCGACCCGCATGGATGGGGATATTTTCGGCTACTACTACTTAGAGGACGTCCCCTGGGCCATGTTCTTCTATCAGGGATATGCCCTCCACGGGACCTACTGGCACGACCGCTTCGGGTTCCGGCAGAGCCGCGGGTGTGTGAACCTCTCCCCGCGGGACGCCCGGTGGCTCTACGAGTGGGCGGAGCCCTATGGGGATCGGCCCCTGGTGCGGGCCACAGCGGACAATCCCGGCACCTACGTGTGGGTGCACCACTAAGGCAAACCGTGGGCCCGGCTCTTTCAGAAGCCGGGCCCACGGTTTCGGGGCCGATCAGGCGGACGGGGCGAGATACTTCCCCAGGATGGGGGCCAGGTCCCGCTTGAGGGATTCGGGGACAAGGGAGAGGTCGGTGGCGAAGGCGTGCTGGAGGGCGCTGCTACAGGCGCAGGTCCGCTCCTCCGGGAGCGTCTGGGCCAGGACCCGGATGGCTTCCTTGGCCAGGGCCACGTTGGCCGCCAGGCGCCGGATCACCATCTCCGCGGTCACCGGCTCCTCGGCCTCTCGCCACACGTCGTAATCGGTCACGTGGGCCATGGCCGCATAGCAGATCTCCGCCTCCCGGGCCAGCTGGGCCTCCGGCACCGCGGTCATGCCGATGATGTCCGCCCCCCACTGACGCCATACCCGGCTCTCCGCCTTCGTGGAGAACCTGGGCCCCTCAATGGTGATGAACGTCCCGCCTTTGTGGACGGTGCCCCCCACTGCCTTGACGGCCTGATAGACGTATTCGCTCAGGTAGGGGCAGAAGGGGTCGGCCATCGAGATATGGACCACCAGGCCATTGCCGAAGAAGGAGTAGGCGCGCTTGCCCTTGGTCGCGTCGATGAGCTGATCGGGCACCACCACATGGCCGGGGGCGAACTCCTCGCGCAGGCTCCCGCAGGCGCTGACGGCAACGATCCGCTCCACCCCGAGGGTTTTCAGGGCGTAAACATTGGCGCGGCTGTTGATCTCGCTAGGGGAGATCCGATGGCCGCGCCCGTGGCGGGGGAGGAAAGCCACCTGCCGCCCCTCCAGCGTCCCGATGATGATAGCGTCGCTGGGGTCCCCGAAGGGCGTGGAGATCCGCACCTCCTCCACGTCCTGCAGGGCTTCCATCTCATAGAGGCCGCTGCCGCCGACGATGGCCAGCTTCACCGGCTCCCGCGCCATGGGTCCTCCCCTTGAACAGAGTAAGCGCTTTTTATGGTAGCGGGAAACCCCTCCTCATGCAACCCCCATCCCGGGACAAACGCGCCCGCTCCCGTCATG
>JAGHYO010000412.1 GCA_017743605.1 Thermoflexus sp.
ATCCTGGGCGGGCTGGGGCTGGTGGACGGGGTCCTGGCGGCCGTCTGGATCCTGGGTCTTCCGGGGGCCTCCTCCCTGATCCTCGCCCGCGCCGGGGCGGGGCTCGTCGGAGGGGTTGGAGCAATGTTCGCCCTGGGCCTGGAGCGAGGTCTGGTGATCGCTCTCCTTAGCATGGTCCTTCTCATCGCCGCGCTCCCCCGGGCCCGGCTTCCCATGCTCCTCATCCTCCCCGGGACCTTTTACCTGCTGGTCTTCTTCTCTTTCGCCGTCGGCATCATCGCCGTCATCAGCTTCATGAAACGGGGGCCTTATGGGGGGATCCGCTGGATTTTCACCCTGGAGAACTACCAGCGGGCCCTGGATCCCCTCTACATCCAGATCGTTCTGACCTCCCTCTGGATCGCTCTCGTCACCACGGTCCTCTGTCTGCTCATCGGCTATCCCGTCGCCTACGCCATGGCCCGGGCGCCGGCCCGCTGGCGCAACACCCTGCTGGTCCTGACGATGATCCCCTTTTGGACCAACTTCCTGGTGCGCACCCTGGCCCTGATGTTCGTGCTGCGCTCGGATGGTCCGATCAACGGTCTGCTGATGGCCATGGGCCTGATCCCGGAGCCTCTTCCCCTCCTGTTCACGCAAAACGCGGTGATCCTGGGCCTGGTATACGGGCAGCTGCCCTTTATGATCCTTCCCCTCTATGCCACCCTGGAGCGGTTCGATTTCTCCCTGGTGGAGGCGGCCCAGGACCTGGGGGCGAACGAATGGCATGCCTTCCGGCGGGTGATCTGGCCCCTCACCCTCCCGGGGGTCCTGGCCGGCTCCACCCTGGTCTTCATCCCCTCCGTGGGGGCCTTCATCACCCCGGATCTCCTGGGCGGAGCCAAAACGATCATGATCGGCAACGTCATTCAGTATCAGTTCCTCACGGTGCGCCACTGGCCCTTCGGGTCTGCCCTCTCTTTGATCTTGATGGCCATGGTCCTGGCGGCGACGATGATCTACCTGCGCGTCGGCGGAAGGGAGCGTGTGCTATGAGCGTCCCTGCGGTCACCCGGCCGGAGCGCGCGGCGGCGCGCGTGTGGCCGCCCCTGGTGCTGTATCTGGTGGAAGGGCTGGAGTGGACGGCCGTGGGCCTGGTGCTGCTGCATCTGGGGAGCGCCCTCGGGACCCTCATCCCCCGGCTCACCGGTCTGGGGGTGCTGGGCGACCTGCTCCGCCTGGCCCGGATGTGGACGGGCCCGGAGGGTCCCGGATGGGTTTCGCTGGCCAGCGGCTGGCTGGCCCTCTACGGCTTGCTGTTGCTGTGCGGCTACCTGTGGCGTCGCCCCGGCTGGATGGGGCGGATCCTGCGGCATCTGTTGACCTGGGGCTCTCTCACCCTGGTCTTCCTGTTCCTGGTCCTGCTGGATATCAACCGCGAGCATGTGCTGCGCCGCTTCCTGCGGGTGGAGCCCTGGCCGATCCCTGCCTTTCGTTTCGCCGCTGAATGGCGGGCAGGGATGATCGGGCTGACCTTCTTGTTTCTGTATGTGCCGATCTTCATCCTTGTCCTCTTTTCCTTCAACGCCTCGCCGATCTCCACGGTCTGGCAGGGTTTCTCCACGGCCTGGTATCAGCGGGTGCTCCAGGATGAGCTGGTGCGAGGGGCGGCCGGGCGCAGCCTCCTCATCGCCTTCCTCGCCACGCTGATCTCCACCATCCTGGGCACGATGCTGGCCCTGGGGCTGGATCGCCATCGCTTCTTCGGAAAGGCCTTCCTCGAGGGCCTGCTCTATCTTCCCATCATCATCCCCGAGATCGTGATGGGAGTGGGACTGCTGCTCTTCTTCGTCCTGACCCGCACGCCTCTCGGTCTCTGGACCATCCTCATCGCCCACGTGGCCTTCTGCATCCCCTTCGTGTATGTGATCGTCCGCGCCCGGCTGGCCACTTATGATCGCACGCTGGAGGAGGCGGCTCAGGATCTGGGGGCGAACGAGTGGGAGACTTTCCGCCGGATCACCCTGCCTCTGCTGATGCCGGGGATCCTGGGCGGGGCGCTGATGGCCTTCACCCTCTCCATCGATGATTTCGTCATCACTTTCTTCGTCACCGGGCCCGGTTCGACCACTCTGCCGGTGTTGCTCTATTCCAAGGTGCGGCTCGGGATCACCCCGGAGCTCAACGCGGTCTCCTCTCTGCTCTTCGGCGCCTCCTTGACTTTTGTGGTGCTCTCCCTGATCGCTCAGCGTCGCTCGTGACGGCGGAAAATGAAAACGCGGGAGATCCGCTCGGCTCCGAAAGGCCCCCATCGGCGCGCCCGACCGCCGATGGCCCTTCCTCGCCCGGAGCGCTCCGCCGGGCGGTCGAGGAGGGCCCTGCCCGGCCTCGGATGGATCGCCCTGCTGATCCTGGGCGCTCTCCTCGCTCTCCTAAGCGGCCTGGGGATCGTCCGGGGCCTGCGGATCGTCCCCTTCGGCCCCGAACCCTACCTGGCGCCCCAGCCCGCCTCCTCTGCCCGAACCCCCCGGGTGGGTCTGGTGGCGGGGCATCTGGGGCATGACATCGGGGCGGTCTG
>JAGHYO010000413.1 GCA_017743605.1 Thermoflexus sp.
CCTCCTGGGGCTCCTGGCCCTGGTCCAGGGTTATCCCATTGTCTTCGCCGCTTATATCTCCTTCCACGATTACCGGCTAACCGCCCTGGACCAGGTGCGCTGGGTGGGGCTGGCCCAGTATCAGGGGCTGGCGGACAACCCTTCCTATTGGACCGCGATGACGAACACCTTGATCTTCGTCGGCGGGGCGGTGACCCTGGAGCTCCTGCTGGGCCTGGCCCTGGCTCTCCTGCTGCACCGGCCGGTCCCCTGGCAGAACGCCTTCCGGGCTGTCGTGTTGATGCCCATGTTCATCACCCCCATCGCGGTGGGGCTGATGTTCCGTTTCCTCCTCAACTCCCAGCTGGGCATCATCCCGGTGGCCCTGCGCTCCATCGGCGTGGAGATCGACTGGTTCGGCCCGGACCTGGCTTTGTTCTCCCTGATCCTCATCGATGTGTGGCAGTGGACGCCGCTGATGACGCTGTTCCTTCTGGCGGGGCTGGAGGCGCTGCCCACGGAGCCCTTTGAGGCGGCCCGGGTGGACGGCGCCTCCGGCTTTCAGATCCTGCGCCATCTCACCTTGCCTCTGTTGCGGCCGGTGATCCTCGCCGCGGTGCTCATCCGTATGCTGGATGCTTTCCGGATCTTCGAATACGTTTACGCCATCACCCGCGGCGGGCCGGGGGAGCGCACGGAAACCATCCTGTTTCACATCTACCGGGTGGGCTTTCTCTATTTCCGTCTGGGCGAGGCGGCCGCTATGGCCTTCACCCTGGCCCTCGTGATCCTGATCCTGGTGGTTGTCCTTTTCTACATCCTCCGCCGCCAGGAGGCCTGGGCATGACCACCGTCACCCGTTCCTGGGCGATGGCCATCCCTGCCCGACGGGCCCTCACCCGCCGACATCTGGGAATCGGGCTTCGCTTGAGCCTTCTGGGGCTCAGCGCCCTTGTCGTTCTGTTTCCCTTCCTCTGGGTGCTGGCGGCCTCCCTGAAGCCGCCTGTGGAGCTGAACCGACCCTCATTGTGGGGTTTCACGCCCACAATGGCCAATTGGGTAGAGGTCTGGCTCGGCTCTCCCTTCTCCCGTTATTTTCTGAACAGCATCGTGGTGGGCGTTCTCACGGTGGGGATCTCTCTGCTGGTGGGAGCTCCCGCCGCCTACGCGTTCTCCCGCTTCCGCACCGGAGGGACATGGTTGCGCTTTCTCATCCTGGCCGCCCAGATGCTGCCGCCGGCCCTTTTCATCATCCCCTTCTTCCTGATGGCCTATTACACCGGCTTGCTGGACACCGTGTGGGCGGTGACGGCGGCCCACCTCACCTTCATCGCCCCTCTGGTCACGTGGTTTCTCATCGGCTTCTTTGAGGACGTGCCTCGGGACCTGGAGGAGCAGGCGATGGTGGATGGATGCACCCGATGGCAGGCGTTCCTGCGGGTGGTGCTGCCGGCCGCCCGCCCGGGCCTGGGGGCCGCTGGGCTCTTTGCTTTCATCATGTCCTGGAACGAGATGTTCTACGCGCTGATGCTGGCCGGGGGCCATTCGAAAACCCTTCCGGTGGCCATCGCCGGTTACTGGACTTTCCGTGGTGTGGAGCTGGGGAAGATGTCTGTTGCCATCCTCTCCGCCGCCCTGCCGGTGCTGGTGGCTTCGTTTTTCGTGCAACGTTTCCTGATTCGAGGGCTGGGAGGTGGCGCCATCAAAGGTTAAGCCATGTCGCCTTGTTCCGCCCTGTCTTCAATAAGGAGGCCTTTATGGGACGCTGGGTGCTGGGTATCGATATCGGGACGACGGGGGTGAAAGGGCTTCTGATCGGTCCGGGAGGGGAGCGGGTCGCGGAAGCGATGGCCGCTCACGATTTGCGCTCGCCGTATCCGGGCTGGGCCGAGGAGGATCCTGCCGAGTGGTGGCAGGGCGTGCAGACGGTTTGTCGCCAGCTGCTCCACAAGCGGGATCCTCGGGAGATCGTTGCAGTGGGCTGCAGCGGGATGGTCCCGGCCCTGGTGCTCCTGGACGAGGCGGGGCAGGTGCTGCGTCCATCCATCCAGCAGAACGACGCCCGGGCGGTGGAGGAGATCGAGCAGCTGCGCCGGGAGCTCGATCAGGAGCGCCTCTTCGCCATCACCGGAGGCTACACCAATCAGCAGCACGTCGGGCCGCGCCTGATGTGGGTCCAGCGCCATGAGCCGGAGGTGTGGCGCCGGACGCGCTGGGTGATGGGATCTTACGATTACATCGTCTACCGGCTGACGGGACAGCGCTCCCTCGAAATCAACTGGGCGGTGGAGTCCGGTCTTTTCAACATCCACCGGCGGGAGTGGGATACGGATCTTCTCCGCGCGAGCGGCCTCCATCCGGAGCTCTTCCCGCCGGTGCGCTTCCCCACGGAGGTGGTGGGAGAAGTAACCCCTGCTGCAGCGGAGGAGACCGGGTTGGCTCCGGGCACCCCTGTGATCGCAGGGAGCGCGGACCACGTGGCCTCCGCCCTGGCGGCGGGCCTGCGGGAGAACGGGGACCTCCTGATCAAATTCGGCGGGGCCGGAGACCGGTCTCTTATACACATCTCCGAGC
>JAGHYO010000414.1 GCA_017743605.1 Thermoflexus sp.
GGCGGCACGCCGGAAGAGAACGCCCGGCGGCTGCGGAGGTTGTTCCAGGGGAAGGAGAACGGCCCGCTGCGGGCGGCGGTCCTCCTCAACGCCGCCTTCGCCCTGCGCGCCGCGGAGCAGGTGGAGGACTTGCGGGAGGGGCTAACGCGGGCCGAGGAAGCCCTCGAGGGCGGAGCGGCCCTGGCCGTCCTGGAGGACTACGTGGCCTTCACCCAGCGAGGCGCTCAGGAGCCCTGAGCATGTCCGTGCTGCAAAAGATCCTGGCCTGGAAGCGCGAGGAGCAGGCCCGGCGGATGCGGGAGCGCCCGCTCCCGCTGGTGCGGGCGGAAGCGGAGGCGATGCCGCCCCCACGGGACTTCGCCGCCGCCCTCGCCCGCCGGGGCGATCGCCCCGCCCTGATCGCCGAGGTCAAGCGGGCTTCCCCCTCCCGGGGAGACCTGGCCCCGACGGTGGACCCGGTGGCCCTGGCCGGGGCGTATCGGCGGGGCGGGGCGGCCGCTCTCTCGGTCCTCACCGACGCCCGCTTCTTCAATGGGGAGCTGGCCCACCTCCAGGCCGTCCGCCAGGCCTTCCCGGAGATGCCGATCCTGCGCAAGGACTTCACCCTGGATGCCTACGACATCTACGAGGCGCGGGCTGCGGGGGCCGACGCGGTGCTCCTCATCGTCGCCGCCCTGGAGCCTTCGCGTCTTGTGGATCTCCTCGCCCTCGCGGCGGAGCTGAGGATGACGGCCCTGGTGGAGGTCCATCGGGAGGAGGAGCTGGAGCGGGCCCTGCAAGCCGGGGCGCGGGTGATCGGGGTGAACCATCGGGACCTCCACACCCTGACGGTGGACCGAACGGTCTCGGCCCGGCTGCGGCCCCGCATCCCCGCCGGGATCCGGACGGTGGCGGAGAGCGGGCTGCGGAGCCCCGCCGACGTCCGGGAGATGGGGATGTGGGGCTACGATGCGGTGCTGGTCGGCGAGGCGCTGGTGGAGGCCGGCCGGCGCCCGGACGGCTTCGATCTGGAGGCGGTGGTTCGCGCAACCCGGTCGCTGGCCGGTGGCGAAGAAGGGTGAGCCCGGACGAGGGGAGGCGACGGTGTTCATCAAGATCTGCGGGATCACGACCCTGGAGGACGCCCGGGCGGCCGTCGCGGCGGGGGCGGACGCGCTGGGCTTCGTCCTCTATCCGAAGAGCCCTCGCTATCTGCCGCCGGAGCGGGCGGCGGAGCTGGTGGCGCAGCTGCGCCGGGAGGCGCCCGGGGTGCGCTGCGTAGGGGTGTTCGTGAACGAGCCGGCGGAGCAGGTGCGGGCGCTGCTGGAGCGCATCGGCCTGGATTGGGCCCAGCTCCACGGCGAGGAGCCCCCGGAGGTGGTGCAGGCCCTGGCGGACCGCGCTTACCGGGTGCTCCGGCTGCGCCCCGGGAGCGCCATTGATCCCACTCCCTACCGCGGGCGGCTGCCCGACGGCCCCACCCTGGGGGTGGACGCCTGGCATCCCACGGCCTATGGGGGGACCGGCCGGGTCGCCGACTGGGAGCAGGCGGCCCGGTGGGCCCGGGCGGAGCGCCTGCTTCTGAGCGGCGGGCTGACGCCGGAGAACGTGGCGGCGGCCATCGCCCGCGTCCGGCCCTGGGGCGTCGATGTCTCCTCCGGGGTGGAACAGGCCCCCGGGCGGAAGGACCCGGAGAAGGTGCGGGCCTTCATCGCCCGGGCGCGGGCCGCCTTCCGGGCCCTGCAGGAGGGGGTCCTTGTGGAACTTGAGGAGGAGGGCGGATGATCGCGCTGATCCCTCCACCGGTTTCGGAGCGGCCGGGCTACTTCGGGCCTTACGGCGGGCGGTATGTGCCGGAGACCCTCATCCCGGCTCTGGAGGAGCTGGAGCAGGCTTTCGAGGAGGCGCTGCGGGATCCGGAGTTCCTCCGGGAGTTCGAGACCCTGCTGCGCACCTATGTGGGGCGCCCCACGCCGCTGACGGAGGCCCGGCGGCTGGGAGAGGCCGTCGGCGCGCGGATCTTCCTCAAGCGGGAGGACCTGGCCCACACGGGGGCCCATAAGATCAACAACGCCCTGGGGCAGGCGCTCCTGGCGAAGCGCCTGGGCAAGCGGCGGGTGGTGGCCGAGACGGGGGCCGGCCAGCACGGGGTGGCCACGGCCACCGCCTGCGCCCTCCTCGGGCTGGAGTGCGTCATCTACATGGGCACCGCGGACATGGCCCGCCAGCGGCCCAACGTGTTCCGGATGCGCCTGCTCGGAGCCGAGGTGCGCCCGGTGGACGCCGGCTCCTGCACCCTGAAGGACGCCATCAACGAGGCCATCCGGGACTGGGTGACGAACGTGCGCACGACCCACTACCTGCTGGGCTCCGCCCTGGGGCCCCATCCGTATCCCGTGATCGTGCGCACCTTCCAGTCGGTGATCGGCGTCGAGGCCCGCTCCCAGATGCGGGAGGCCTTCGGACGGCTGCCGGACGTGGCGGTGGCCTGCGTGGGTGGGGGGAGCAACGCCATCGGCCTCTTCGCGGCCTTCCTGGAGGATCCGGTGGAGCTGGTGGGGGT
>JAGHYO010000415.1 GCA_017743605.1 Thermoflexus sp.
CTCCGTGGACAGCTCCCGCGGATCCCGCTGGGGGATGGCCTCCGCCCGGCAATGCCGGCAGGCCAGATCGCACGCGCGGGTCAGCTCCCAGTAGATGAGCAACGGGCGCTCCGCGTAGCGCATGGGGCCCTCCTCATTCGAGCAGGTCCAGGGCCGCCTCCAGCGGCCGGTAGAGCGCGGTGAAGATAGGGGTGTCCCGCAGGGTGTAGCAGCGGGCCTCCGTGCCCCGCAGGGCCTGAACCAGGTCGGAGAACAGGACCAGGTCCTCGGCCTCATAGACCACCACGAACTCCTGGTCCTGGAGGCCGAAGGCGTAAAGCAACCACTGACGGATCGCCGGGTATTGTTTCCCCACCCGGATGTGCTCGTTCATCATCCCCTGGCGGGCGTCCTTGCTCATGAGATACCAGTCCGTCGTCTTGACGAAGGGATACACGATCAGGTAAGGTCGGCGATCCTCCTCAAAGGGGTCGATCTCCTGGGGGGAGCGCCCGGCGGCGTAGATCGAGGGGCGGGTGAAGCCCCACAGGGTCAGGACAGGCTGGACGAGCGTGCGGCAGCTGTGAACGGCCCGGGCGAACCGCTCGAAGAACCGGGTCGGGGTCTCCGTCGCCTCCACAGGCTCCGCGCTCCAGACCAGGAGATCGGCCTCGACGCGGGTGGGGAAGACCTGATACAGGTAGGCCCGGGCCGCGGCCCGGGAGATCTGCTCCCACCAGGCGGCGGCCTGCGCCCGCCGCTGGGCGGCGGGCAGCGCCCAGAAAGCTTCAGTCAAACGGAAGAAGGCGAAGTGCCCGAGCACGGTTTTCTCCATCGCAGGCTCTCCTCCGAGCACGGTGGGGGGTCTTCAACGGCGCAGCCGGCGGGCGGCCTCCTTCGCGAAGTAGGTGATGATCCGGTCGGCCCCTGCCCATTTGATGGCGATGAGGATCTCCATCATCGCCCGCTCCTCGTCCAGCCAGCCCATCTGCGCCGCCGCCTTCACCATGCTGTATTCCCCGCTCACGTTGTAAGCCGCGAGGGGGTGGTCGAAGCGCTCCCGGGCCCGACGGATCACATCCAGATACGCCAGGGCCGGCTTGACCATGATGATGTCCGCCCCCTGGGCGATATCCCGCTCGATCTCCCGCAGGGCCTCCCGGGCGTTCGGCGGGTCCATCTGGTAACTCCGCCGGTCGCCGAAACGCGGCGCCGAGTCCGCTGCCTCGCGGAACGGCCCGTAGAAGGCGGAGGCGAACTTCGCGGAGTAGGCCATGATCCCCACGTCGACGAAGCCGGCTTCGTCGAGGGCCTCCCGGATCGCCCGGACCTGGCCGTCCATCATGGCGCTGGGGGCCACCAGATCCGCCCCCGCCGCCGCATGGGCCAGGGCCATGCGGGCCAGCAGGGCCAGCGTGGCGTCGTTATCCACCCGGCCGTCCCGCACGATGCCGCAGTGCCCGTGGTCGGTGTAGGCGCACACGCAGACGTCGGTGATCACCACCAGCTCCGGGGCGATGGCCTTGATGCGCCGGACCGCCTGGGGCACCAGGCCGTTCTCCTCCCAGGCCTCCCGGGCCTCCGGATCCTTTCGTTCCGCCAGCCCGAAGAGCAGCACAGCGCGGATGCCCAGGGGAGGACTCCGGCTTCGAACCTTTCTGTCTTCGGGGCGGTCGGAGGTCGCGAGGGAAGCCGCGCTTCCCGCATCGATCGTTCTCTCCCCTCCTTGGGCCACCGGTTCGCGCAGGGCCACTGCGGGCTGCCGAACGGCATCCCAATCCCCGATCATTGGAAGGGAAGAGCCAACCGATTACTGTCGGAGCGCTGAGGGCATGGATGTCGGACGCTGGGGCGGGCCGATTCCTTCGAGCCGCCGGGTTGACGGGATCGACGGTGTGGGGCTGCCTGGGCCAGCGCGATCGGGATCGCGCGCCCGAAGGCAGCCCCGCGGTTGGGAGAAGCAGGACGAGTTGCCTTGACGTTGTCAGACCCGCCTTCTTCGATTAGATTGGGAATGGATCCGGGAGGAAGGCATTGAAATTGCTCTATGAGGGCTTATGCCCGTAGAGTCCGCTCGCTGGTTCCATGAAGCTTTCAACGATCGGATGCTTGCGGATGATGCCCCTTCGGTCTTGTTCTCCCCCGAAAGAGTCCGTCATCATCCGTGAGGGGTGGTTGCAGGCGACGGATGAATGATGAGGATGGGGTTCCCTGCGAAGCGGCATAGACCTGCCCTGTCTGTGAGGACAGTGCGGATCTTGAACACGGGATCGGATGGAGGGCGCGGATGGGCCTCTGGTTGCTGGGGACCTCCGGTGCGGTCCCGGATGGCCGGCGGGATTACGTGAGCCTGGTGGTGGAGGCGGCCGACGGGCTGATCCTCATTGAGGCCGGAGGATCGCCGTTGCACCGCCTCCGTCGGATGGGCCTGGATCCCATGCGGTTGCGGGGGATCTTTCTCTCCCACCGTCACCCGGATCACCTGAGCGGCCTCCCCGGGCTTCTGATGGGCCTCTGGCTGCTGCGGCGGGCCGATCCCCTCTGGATCGCAGGGCCCGAGGA
>JAGHYO010000416.1 GCA_017743605.1 Thermoflexus sp.
GTTGTTTTTCTGACCAGAGGCGGATCGGGCTCTGTACTCCTCAGGACGTAAGGAGGCTGCGATGGGGAACAAAAAACGCGTGCTGACCGGCGATCGGCCCACCGGGCCGCTCCACCTGGGCCACTATGTGGGGACCCTGGCCAACCGGGTCCGGCTGCAGGACCCATATGAGGTCTTCCTCCTCATCGCCAATTATCACGCGCTCACCACCCGGCCCGAGAGGGCAGACATCCTGGCCTCCCGGGAATATATCCGGGAGATCGTGCTGGATTACTTAGCTGTGGGCATCGATCCCGAGAAGACCACCATCTATGTGCAGTCTGACATCCCGGAGGTCTGCGAGCTCACCCTGATCTTTTCCATGTTGGTCACCCTGCCTCGCGTGGAGCGCATCCCCACCTTGAAGGACATGATCCGGGATCAGAAGATTGAGAACCCCTCGATGGGGCTGATGCTCTACCCTGTCCTCCAGGCAGCGGACATCCTCCACGTGAAGGCGGAGATCGTCCCGGTGGGGAAGGATCAGGAATCCCATGTGGAGCTGTGCCGGGAGATCGCCCGCCGCTTCAACAACCTCTACGGAGAAGTCTTCCCGGAGCCAGAAGCCCTGATCGGGGACGTGCCCACCCTCCCGGGGATCGACGGCCGGGCCAAGATGAGCAAATCCTTGGGCAACGCCATCTTCCTCAGCGATCCCCCCGAGGAGGTGGCCCGCAAGGTCATGCAGATGTTCACCGACCCAGCCCGAGTCCGGCCCGACATCCCGGCGGACCCGGACGCACCGCACAACGTGGTGTTCCGCTACCACGAGGTCTTCAACGACGACAGGGCGGAGGTGGAGGAACTCAAGGCGCGCTACCGTCAGGGGAAGGTGGGCGATGTGGAGGTCAAGCGTCGGCTGATCGCCGCCCTCGAACGGTTCCTAACCCCTATCCGCGAGCGGCGCGCGTATTATGCCGCGCGGCCTCATCTCGTCGACGAGATCCTAACCGCTGGCGCGGAGAAGGTCCGCCCCATCTCCCAGGCCACCCTGGCCGAGGCCATAGCGGCAATGGGGCTGAGCGCCCGGCGTCTGGAGGAACTGAAAGCGCACCTGCCGTAACCCCTGGGGGGCGGGGCCAGATCCCCGTCCCCCTTCCCAATCCAAAAAATGGAGGTGGCCCATGAAGATTGAGCGAACTCGTTTCCTGCTCTCCGAGGAGGATATCCCTCGGGCGTATTACAACATCCTGGCGGACCTTCCCTTTGAGCTGCCGCCGGTGCTCCATCCGGCCACCGGCCGCCCCATCGGCCCGGAGGATCTGGCTCCGCTTTTCCCAATGGCGCTGATCCAGCAGGAAGTCAGCCGGGAGCGGGAGATCGAGATCCCGGAGCCGGTGCGGGAGATTTATCGTCTCTACCGGCCCACCCCGCTGATCCGCGCCCGCCGGCTGGAGCGGACGCTGGATACCCCTGCGCATATCTACTACAAGTATGAAGGGGTGAGCCCAGCAGGGAGCCACAAGCTCAACACCGCCCTGGCCCAGGCCTTCTATAACAAGCAAGAGGGGGTGCAAGGGCTGACCACAGAGACCGGAGCGGGGCAGTGGGGCAGCGCCCTGGCCATGGCCTGCCGTTTCTTCGACCTGGAATGCACCGTCTTCATGGTCAAAGTCAGCTACCATCAGAAGCCCTACCGGCGCATCCTGATGGAGACCTTCGGGGCGCAGGTGATCCCCAGCCCTAGCTCGGAGACCGCCGCAGGACGCAAGGTGCTGGCGGAGAACCCCGACTCCCCAGGCTCCCTGGGGATTGCCATCAGCGAGGCGGTGGAGGCGGCGGCCACCAGCGGCGGACGCCTGAAATACAGCCTGGGGAGCGTCCTCAACCACGTGCTGCTGCACCAGACCGTAGTCGGCCTGGAGGCCCAAAAACAGATGGAGATGGCCGAGGAATATCCCGACGTGGTCATCGGCTGCGTGGGCGGGGGCAGCAACTTCGCCGGGCTGGCGTTGCCCTTTATGCGGGACCGGATCGTCGAGGGGCGGCCGATCCGGTTCGTCGCTGTCGAGCCCACCGCCGCGCCCAGCTTCACCAAGGGGGTTTACGCCTACGACTACGGGGACACAGTGCGCATCACCCCGCTCCTCAAGATGTATACCCTGGGCCACACCTTCACCCCTGCCCCCATCCACGCCGGCGGGCTGCGCTACCACGGGATGGCGCCTATCCTGTGCGCCCTCTACGAGAAGGGCCATCTAGAAGCCGTTGCCTACCCGCAAACGAAAGTCTTCGAGGCCGCTGTCCGGTTCGCCCAGGCCGAGGGAATCCTCCCGGCTCCGGAGTCCGCCCATGCTGTCCGCGCGGCCATCGACGAGGCGCTGCGCGCCAAGGAGGAAGGACGCCCGCGGGTGATCCTCTTCAACCTCAGTGGCCACGGCCACTTCGACCTGGCCGCCTACGATCAATACCTGCGCGGGCAGCTCCCGGATTACGAATACCCGGCCGAGGAGGTCCTCCAAGCCCTCGCCGACCTCCCCC
>JAGHYO010000417.1 GCA_017743605.1 Thermoflexus sp.
CAGACGCCTGGTAACAAGCCAGAGAGCGGCGGTGAAGACGAGCCCCAGAACCGCCCGGGTCAGATCCATGCTCCCCTCCAAGCGCCTCAAAGGTCTCCGATGATCAGCGCCCCCACCAGAAGCAACGCCAGGCAGAGGGCGTCGGAGGCGTAGTCAAACCACAGCGCCCCCGCGCTGAAAGACAGCACCGTCTGGAAGGCGGAAAGCAGAAGGGGGGCGATCGCATAGCCCGCCTGCTGCGCGGCGAGGGAGGCCTTGGCCCTTCCGATGTCCGCCATCAGGTTGGTGGCGACCCGCACCATCCGCTCCGCGTCCTCCCCGGGCGTGCGGATGATGACCTCCAGGATCCGCGCCAGCGGCCAGAGATGAGGCGGCAGGGCCTCCAGCAGGCGCTGACGCACATCGGACGCCCCCAGCGCGGCCCGATAGGCATGGCGGATGCTGGGGTTCGGGTGAAACTCCAGGGAGGCGGGGTTCCTGGCGGCGTGCTGCAGGGTCGGCAGGATCACGTCGGGCGGCGTGGGGCGCGTCATGATCAGCACCACCATCGCCAGGGCCGCGGGCAGCCTCGGGGCGGCCAGGAGGAGAAGGCCCAGGACGGCGACGAGGGCGACGCGCCTGAAGCGCTGGACCACACGCCGCGCCTCCAGGGCGCGCCTGGCCCCCAGCAGGCGCGGCAGGACAAAGCGCATCAGCTGGAGCCCGAGGATGCCGCCGTAGAGATACGGAAGGAATTCGATCACGATGTTCATTGCGCTTGACCTCCCCCGCCTTCAGGATCCCGGGCCGCGCTGGGGCCATGGGCCATGCGCGTCCTGCCGCGGCGAGACGGAGCTCGCGCGCGCGCGCCGCCGCTGGCAGCTCCCAGCGGGGCCTCCTCGCTGGCCTCGGAAAGCGCCGCGCTGGTCGTTTCAGCCGCCGAATCTGGCGCTTGCTCCCCGAGCGGCCCCTCGATGAGCCCGCGCAGGCCCTCCGCTTTCTCTTCCGGCAGCTCCCCTGCCTCCTGCATGAGGAGGATCAGGCGCGCGACCTTCTGCCTGAGCGCCTGAACCCGGGCGACCAGGCCAGAGACCATGTCTTGGACGTCGCTGATGCTCTCCATCCCGCTGCCGCGCTCGTACATTTCCTCCTCCTCCCTCAAAGGGTGGGCTCCTCACCGATGGGATCCCCGACGATCCTGATCCCATCCCCAAAACTGATTTCGACGTCTAGCGGCCCGGCGTCTCCCTCGCCGATCACGATGTCCACCGCCTCGTCGGGCTCGGCAGACGTCCACGGCTTCTCTTCGTCCTCCGCGGGAGGCGCGGGGGGCTCTGCGGGCGAAATCTCCCGCGCGGCCTGCTCATGGCCTCCCTCTTCCTCCAACAGCGGCTCCTTCCCGAGGGCGATCCGGAGCCCAGACGTCCGCATGCGGATGGTCCTGCGCAGACGGGCCATGCACTCCGAGATCTCCTCAACTTGGGCCGCGACGGACACGATCAGCCCTTCCGCCTCCTCGTATGCCCGAAGAAGCTCATACAGCATCGCGGTCATCTCGGCCTCCTTTCCTATCGGCTGCTCCCATCAAAAAGGCCCTTCATCTCGTCCATCAGATGGCGGATGTAGAGGCCCCCGAAGTGCGGCGGCGGAGGAGACAGGATCGGACGGGCGACCTCGTCCCGGATGGTGGGCATCTTGCCGCTTCCGGGCTGGGGGTTGGGGAAGCAGCAGATCGGAGTGATCGCCGCTCCCGACTTGATTGAGGCGGTCACGGCGGCGATCAGCAAGGTGGAAGGCGCGACCAGCAACATGCGCTCCCCGCGGGTGAGGGACGTCGGCAGCCGCTCCTGCAGCGTCGCCAGCGCCCCCTGAACCACCTGCACAACGTTGCTCATGTCCACGACGGGCGGAACCAGGGCGTAGCTGGTCACCAGCATGCGCGCCCCTCCGCTGGTGGCCGCCGCTATCACCTGCGGAAGGTCTGGATGCAGGCTGTTCGTCTCTTGGACGACCAGCAGGTCGGGCGCGGCGGTGGTGATGGGGGTGATGGACTGCTTGGAGGGCCTGCTGTAGTAGAGCACCACCGGGCTGGCTCCCTGCGAGGCCCCCGCCATCGCGGAGAGATCCTCGACGAAAGACCAGAGCTCCGGATGGGTATCTATCACGATGATCCGCGCCAGCTGGACAAGACGTTCGACGATGTAGCGCACCGTCAGCAGCTGGAACAGCGTCTTCCCGCTGTTGCTGCCCCCGATGTAGACCACTGGGATGCCATCCATGGCCGCCGCCCCCGCCATCCCCAAGAAGAACCTGGCGAGGCCTTGGACCTCAGGGCGCGTCGCCACGATCTGCGGGGTGACCCCCGCAGGGGGCTCGGGGAGGAGGATCCGGGAGGCCTTGACCAAGTTGTTGGCGACGGCCTGGGGAGGCTGGATCGTGTAGTCGGTCCTGCGGAAGTTCAACAGCGCGGCGTTGTCGGCGTCGTGGACCGCGGCGCGGGTCAGCGGGATGCCCGTCCGCCCCTCCTCCCCGCCG
>JAGHYO010000418.1 GCA_017743605.1 Thermoflexus sp.
AATAATAAAACCCGAGATGATCCATCAAGCATCCAGAGGAGATTTGAGTGTTCTACAAGAAATTGGTTTAATTTTTGCTTCCAATTTACTTATCTCTATATGCACCTTTGGATTCATGGAAAGGTTTGGGGTCCAACTTCCAGAGTTTAAAGGAAAGGCAGTCAATTTAAATGTCCTTATTAACCGAATTAAATGGACCTTTTCGACATCGGTAACAACAAAATTGTTTTATTCTGTTATCTCAATTATATCGGTAAATATTTTTGGATCTTATACGCAATCAAAAATGATGGGAGAGGATTTTGATCTTTGGGAAAGCTTGATAACCAGCGTGTTTATCCTTCCGATTGCCATTGCATTGGACACGACGGGGTGGAACAAGTGGATTGTAGATTCAATTAATACCGTTTCTGAATGGACTATTAAAAATTTGTATAAATATTTTTCGGGAGGCGATAAATGGCCGACAAAGACGAAAAGATAAGTCTGATTCTCGGGGCAATCGGAGCAATCTGGATATTTGGAGGGCTTATCCTCATTGCATTCTTGGCCCGATGGCTAAGGACAGCATGGGGAATCGCATACCCGGGACTGGAAGAGGGATTGGCCGTCCTCTATCTCATTTCCTTGGGGATTATTGTTATGACTTCTATCTATTTTCAGGTTCGTTCTTATATCAAACGCGGCAATATATTTGGAATTTTTTTATTTATTTTTCAGATAATTTTGGTTTTTGCTCTTGGGCGAGCGATCTCGCAGCTTCTGCGCGGAGGATAGGGGATCAGGTGGGAAAGGGCTTAAGGGCGGTGGGTCCATTCTACTTGCCCGGATGATCCTCTCCAGAGGAGTGGGTTCTGTTCGATGGGCGATGGCGGAGGGGTCTCCGAGATCGCGATCCATGGGGAGAACCCGGAGGGTATTCCGGATGTGAGGAAAGGGTTCCGATGTCGGCACAGGATCGTGGAAGGGCTCGTTCCGGAACGCCGGGCCTGGGATGGCTGACTATCGGGTTGCTGGGGGTGATGATCGCCGGGCTGGTGGGAGGCCTGGACCGCGATCCCCTCGGGCGTTGGGCGATGACCGCTGTGGCTGCCATGGGCATGGCCTCGGGTCTCCTGTTGCTCTGGGAGAGCGGGCCGCCCCGGGAATCCCAGCCCGCGCGCTGGGTGCGAATGTTTCTGTTGTTGCTGCCTATTGGGCTCCTGTTGCTGTGCCGCGCCATCGCCATGACGGCGCCTTAGGGAGCATTGCGGAGTGACTGTTCCCCATGGCCCCGCGGATAGTGTGCTGGATGATCGCCGTCACAAGCCCTTGAGCTCCTCATGAACCCGGAGGAAGACTTGCCGCACGCGCGGGTTTCCCGATTGCTTCTCCTTCTGGCCGTTTCCTGCGGGACCGGAGCCGTCTTCGCTCCAGCGGCTGCCCAGAGCCGGGGCGACGCGGTTGATCTGGTGCTGATCGCCGACCGCTCCGGCCAAGCGCCGGGCCCTGGCATCAACCAGGCGATGGCGGACGTGCTCCTGCTATGGTCGGCCACCGCCGCGCCAACCGACCGGCTGTTCCTGCTCCGCGGAGGGCCTTCCCCGCGCATGCTGGGCGGCCCGTTGAGGGCAAGGGATCCGGAGGATCGGGCAGCCTTCCGTGCCCTCCTCCGTCGCCTGGGCGGGTTCGATGGCAGGGAGGCCAACTGGCCCGGGATGGTGGATCGGAGCGTGCGAAGCCTGGGTCAGCTTTCGGAGCCCGCGCCTTTCGTCGGCCTGCTCGCCCTTGCCCGAGCGGATCCGCGAGCCTCAGAGGCCCTGGCGGGCGTCGCCGCCCGGCTGGCCGGCCCGCCGGCCCGCCCGCTCTTCGCCCTCGGGCTGGAGCAGAGCCTCCTCCGTCTGGATCAGACCATCGGTCAAGCCTCCGGAGGGGCTGCGACGACAAGCCTGTCGGACCCGGAGCGCTATGAGGCTGCGCTGCGTCTCTGGGGCGCCCTCTCGCCTCATCGCTGGACCACCTGGATCTCCCTCCCGCCGGGGCTGGAGCAGCGCCTGGTGTTGCCGCCCGGCGCCACCTGGGCCGCCTTTGTCCTGGTTCGCTCCTCCCCTTCCGCACGCCTCGTGGCCCTGGTCCATGAAGGCACAGACTGGCTTGGCCCAGCGGCCCAAGCGCGCATCGATGTCGTCCGCACCGATCGTCTGGAGATCGTCACCCTCCTAAGCTTCGAGTCTTATGAGGGGGAATGGCGGATCCGGATGGAGGGGGATCAAGAGGCCCGGCTGGGGGTGGTGGTGAGCCTGCGGGAGCCTCTTCTCCTGAGGGAGCCGGTCCCCTACCGTCGGTGGATCGCCCCTTCCGGCGCGCCGATCTATCTGGAGACGACCCTCCCTCGTCTTCCCTCCAGGGCGGACCTGGAGTGGCAGGCGGGGGAGACACGGGTGCTGCTGCGAGACGATGGAAGCGACGCGGATCGCGAAGGAGGCGACGGCCAGGCTGGTGGCCTGATCCCTGCCGAGGCCCTCTCCGGGCG
>JAGHYO010000419.1 GCA_017743605.1 Thermoflexus sp.
GGATGATCGCCCGCCTCTCCCCGGAGACGGTGGACGTGATCGTGCGGGGCCCCCTCCTTTACGTGGAAAGCCTCCAGCCGGATCATCTGCGGGTATGGGTGGAGGTGAGGGACCTGGAGCGGGGGACCTACACGCTCACGCCCACGGTGACCCTTACCGCCACCGTGGCCAATCTCTCCTGGACGCTGATCCCTCCCAGCTTGCAGGTGACGCTGATGCCGGCCCCCACACCAACTCGGACGCGCTGAGCCGTTCGAGTTACAATCCGAAGGAGAAGGTCACTGCTGGCTGGAGAGGGGATCCCAGATGAGCGTTCGCGTTCGGTTTGCGCCCAGCCCAACAGGGCTCCTGCACGTCGGAGGAGCTCGCACTGCCCTCTTTAACTGGCTCTTCGCCCGTCATCACGGGGGCCAGTTCATCCTGCGCATCGAGGACACCGATCGCAAGCGCCTGGTCCCTGGCGCTCTGGAGGATATCCTGGAGTCCCTCCGGTGGCTGGGCCTGGATTGGAACGAAGGCCCAGACGTCGGGGGGCCCTACGGGCCTTATGTCCAGTCCCAGCGGCTGGAGATCTACCAGGAGCATGCCCACCGCCTGGTCGATCTGGGCCACGCCTATTATTGCTTCTGCTCGGAGGGGCGGCTGGAGCGCCTGCGTCAGGAGCAGGAAGCCCGCAAGCAGCCCACCGGTTACGACCGCTTCTGCCGCTATAATGTCTCACCTGAGGAGGCCCGGCGTCGCATCGCCGCCGGGGAGCCCTACGTGATCCGCCTCAAGGTCCCCCTGGAAGGGGTCACGTCCTTCCACGACTTGGTGCACGGCGAGATCTCCGTGCAGAACCGAACCCAGGATGATTTCGTGCTGTTGAAATCGGATGGCTATCCCACGTATCACTTGGCCAACGTGGTAGACGATCATCTGATGCGCATCACTCACGTGATGCGGGCAGACGAATGGATCCCCAGCACGCCGCGGCACATCCTGCTCTACCAAGCCTTCGGGTGGGAGCCGCCTCAGTTCGCCCATCTGCCCATCATCCTGAGCCCGACAGGCAGGGGGAAGATGAGCAAGCGGGTGCTGCAGGAGCAGGGGCGGTGGGAGACGGCGGTCTTCGTCCGGGATTTCCGGGAAGAAGGGTACTTGCCGGAAGCGCTGATCAATTTCCTGGCGTTGACCGGGTGGGCGTACGACGATAAGACCGAGCTCTTCACGGTGGAGGAGCTGATCGAAAAGTTCGATATCTCCGGCATCAACCCTAAGCCGGCGGCTTTCAACTACGACAAGCTGGAGTGGATGAACGGCCTCTACATCCGGCGCCTCAGCCCAGAGGCCCTGGCGGAGCGGCTGCGGCCTTACGCGGAGGCTCCCGGCCTGCGGCCGGATCCGGAGACCCTGCGCCGGGCGATCCCCCTGATCCGGGAGCGGATCAGGACGCTGCGGGAAGGGGCGGAGATGCTGGGCTTCCTATGGGGGGAGGAGGTGTCGCCGGCGCTGGAGGATCTGGTGCCCCAGGGCACCTCCCTCGATGCCGTGCGGGCCTGGCTGGTAGAGGCCCGGCGCGCCCTAGAGGCGCTTCCCGATTTCACCCACGAGGCCACCGAGGCCGCGCTGCGGGGCCTTGCAGATCGCTTGGGCGTGAAGGCAGGGACCTTGTTCATGGCCGTCCGCGTGGCGGTCACCGGCCGGCGGGTCACTCCCCCTCTGTTTGAGTCCCTCGCCCTCCTGGGCCAGGAGCGGACGTTACGACGACTGGAGGCAGCCGTCCGGCTTCTGGACGGTGTCCCCGCCCGTTAAGGGCTCCACGAGAAGGATGGAGAGGCGCCCGATGCCCCGCTTCCGCCTCCCCGCTATCCGGCTGTTCACCCTCGCTGGGGTTCCGGTGCAGGTGCACGGGAGCCTGGTGGCGTTGCTGATGGCGGCGGTGTTGGGAGCCGGCCTGCTGGCCGGATGGCGGGAGGCCCTGCGGCAGGGCCTCTGGTGGCTTCTGTTGTTCGGGGCGGTTCTACTGCACGAGCTCGGGCATCTCGCCGCCGCGCGCCTGCTGCGCATCCCGGTGACCGCAGTGGTCCTCTGGCCTCTGGGCGGCTTCACCGCAGTCCGGCTGCCCCCCGGCCGCTTCCGGGCGGAGCTGGGGATTGCCTTGGCCGGGCCCAGCGTCAACCTCCTCCTCGCCCTCCTCGTCGCTGGCCTGGGCGGCTGGGAAGGCCCAGGGGCGCGATGGTGCCCGGAAGCGGTCTTTGGGTGGCTGAACCTCTTGCTGGGCCTCTTCAACCTGCTCCCCGTGTTCCCGATGGATGGCGGACGGATCCTGCGCAGCGCCCTGGCCCTGGCCCTGGGGGAGGGATCGGGAACTTGGCTGGCGTTGCGGGTGGGGCAGGCCGGGGCCCTGGGGATCGGCGGGCTGGCGATCTGGCAGTTCCGGCATCAGGACGCCGGCGGGTTGGTCACCATGCTGATCGCCATGTGGCTGCTCGGTCAGACCCTCCAGGAGGCCCGGCAGCTGC